>JAWOBE010000229.1:0-10262 GCA_046498185.1 Desulfatiglandaceae bacterium
CAAAAAAACGTCACACAAGGTTCTTCAGATTCCGGCTTTAATACGTCATGAGTCAAGAGCAGACCTGACCCCTTTTACAATATGACTGACAGAAGAACGAATGGTTTATGAGGTGCCTGGTATGCCGTAAGAGATGACCACCGCTTCCGGTCTCTGTCTGTACGGTGTCTTCTGAATTTCGCTATGTAATCATCGAGTGTCGCCATCTTCAGGCAGTACTTTTCAAACAAAATTTCCATCAAAACGTGGGGATCAACCCCTCCCACTTCGGCGGTATTGTGGGGTTCTTCAATTTTTAGAAGCTCAGCCTTAGACATAGAAGGCCTTCGTGGCCGTTAATGACGGAAACTTCTAAACTTATAGGATGTCCCACTTTCATGGAAACTTTTGAACTTATAGACGTCCCACTTTCACACTTTCCTCAGGTATATAATGCCGGTTCGCCCGCGACATTCAACATGTCCTTTCTTAGGATGCCCATTTCACAATGAAAAATAACCTTCTAAGCCCATAAATAGGCACATTTGAATAAAATCATGTCAGCATATCAGGTGCTTAGGTTCATTTGCCTTGGTCCGACCCCCAATCTTCAAAAATGACTGGAAGTCGTTCGATACGCCTTAGACAATCTTCCATAGACTGCTCAGATAACATTCTAAGCCTACGTTCAATCCCATTAGAGCAATCCAAAAAAAGGAAAGATGACTTTTGTTCGATTCCCTTAAAAAGTTCTCCGGTAAGAGCCCAATCAAACAAAATCTCAGCAACGCTGGTGACAATTGTCGTTAGTCCAACAGCCATACACGATTCCAGCATTTCTACAAACGCATGACGCGGAATAACAAAAGCGTACGAACGAACAAACCGGCGAATGTCTTCTGAGAAGTCTCGACCCGCTTTCTCGGCAATTGGGCGCTGATTTGATATTTCGGGGCCTTCCCCGCCTCTAACTTTATCCGGCGCTGAACCAAGGTGCTGTGCCAAGCCGATCATAATTAATTGATCCAAACCGACCGTCGATTCTTCGACAAATCGGTCTGAGGTTCGGTTCGCTATCTCACCTTCCTTTGTTATGCCCTTATGAAAAGCACGGAGCAGGACGTTTTCCTCAAAGCCACTTGCTACAGCGAAAAATGTTCGATCACCTTCTTCGTTTCGCTCAACGTGACTACCCTTCTGATTGGCAAGCATAGCAACGATCATTTCTGGAACATGCCGTAGATTAACGACATCCCAAGGCAGATCAATCCAGCTTGCCATATAGTGCGCGGGAGTTACACGTTGTACCGGTTCTTGTCTACCTAAAGCGCGCCTTCTATTTTCCAGGCAAAAGCATAAGAGAAGATCGCCAAGAATAGCTTGTCCTACCTCTCCGTCAAAACCTGAGAACCGCTGAGACCGCTGGTCATCCCCAATTTTCGCGGCGATATTTTCGATTGTAGCGGCATTCCTTTGCTCTCGTCTTGTTCCATTAGCTTTTCCAAATAACTGAAAGAACTTTCCTTTTCCTCTCCTCTGCCCGAAGCGGAACATATAGAATACGGCAGGTAGTATAGCATTGAGGTCAAACGCCTGCACTGATAATGGGACAGCCTTTTCATAATTCCCAGTCCATAATTCACGACACATCTGTCTGCCGAACAACTCCTCGATGATTCCCCGTGGCGTTATCACTGGTTTTCTTTGACTCATTCTTTGTCTCCGCATATAAGTCGATCCAAGACCACACGCTGGAAAGACCCCTTAGAGGCTTGGTCTATCCTTGCGCTTACTTGGAAAATGGAATCCTCTTCCATGGGATTCCAAGCCATCAATTCGCGCTCATCTTCCCGAACAAGGCGCTGGACGAAAATGGAAAGATGGGCAAAGGTGTCCTCCGACGAAATATCACCCAACTGGTAGCCATCCCCCAATTCCAGTAACAGGTGAAAAAGCTCAGCCCCCAGGCGGAGTCGCTCTTCCGGACCCTCTCGGTAGCGGTAGATCAAGAATACATGCCGATGCAAGCGATCCAGTCCTTCTCTGTATGGCGGCAAATCTTCTTCTATGCGGAACGCATGAAAGGCTTTTTCAATCCAGAACGCGGTTTCGGTCGGGGTCCTGGGCGTGATACGTAGGGGCACCACATTCTGACGATCAAGGGCTTGGGGCGGAAGATCCTCAAGGCGAGAAATGCCAGCGCACAAGTCGGAACATATCTTGGCTCGATTTTGGGTGTCCATTTGGTCATTCTCAAGAGGAATGTTTCGGAAAAGACGCAGATGTCTTCCTCTTGCCAAATCGAGCGCAGCCGGGTCACCCGTCACCTGGAGCAGATCGTCTTCGCTCCATTCGAAATAGGCCCTCCGTCTGGCGGACTCCAAGTAAGTTCTTAGCTGAGTCGATTCCAATGATGAAGGAGGGTTGTAGCGTGGTGCGTTTTTGGCGCTGGCGGTATACTGGCCACTGAGCAAGTATCGATCAATCTGTGGATGCACCTCGAGTGCTGGATCAAAACGAGGAAGCTCATTCAACAACTCACCTTGCCGACCATATGAGCCCGGTTCAAAGGCGCGGTCCCAGTAAGGGAGGATGTCATCAGACACTTTGTGGAAATCTTCGCAAAGATGTAGGCCGAACAGAATATATACAAGCGCCGCACGCAATTCGCGAACGGTGATATGGATTTCTCCCCTCAAGTGAACGGCTTGTAGCGCCTCAAACAGCCGTTGGCGGGCGCGGCTTCGAATCTCTTCGGCCTCTACACCTGGTATTCCATCTGGGCCAAATATCCTGGCGGCCCTAAGGACCTCACATCGCTCTTTAGCAGTGCAGGTTTCGCATGGCCCCCAAATTTCGTGAGCGTTTTCGGCCCCGTAGAGTTGATCTGTCAGCCTTTCCAAGAAACCGACCCTGATCTCTTTTCTGTCGGGTGTTATTCCGCCGACAAGCGACCTTTGATTCAAACTGATAAAGCGAATATGGGGATCCACCTCCAGTTCGCCCCCTTCAAGCAAGCCAAAAAGGTCCTCGATCAAGGGCGTATCATCGCTTCGCTCGATCCATTCCAGCAAACGGCCGTCGTTGATAGCAAGCAAATGAACTATATCCTTTTCAGGTGGTCCGTCTTGAAATGGCGCCAGAAATTCATCAAGAAGATCGTCGGCAGACCGACCCTGCCAGGCTGCTGATCCATCCAGATTTATCCTAATTATGCAGCCATCCCGCATTCGCCATTCAAGAATGCGCTCCGAAGAGGGGCGACTGCCCAGACCGAGACGGCTTGCGAGATGCTGAAGCAGGGCCGTTTTGCCATCACCTGCGTTCCCGCAGAGGATGACAAGCCGAGCGCGTCGCTTCAAAATATCTTGGAGCAGGACTTCCTCAAGTTCGGTTTCCACATAGGTCCGAGCGGCGAATGGCGTATCGAGGCCTCTAGTTTCCTGATTTCCAAAGCGGGAGCCCGGATAGGACTGCAGGATAGCGTGAAGCCATTCAATTTTTTGCTCAATTAGTTTGACCTTTCCTTCCGTCCTTCTCTCAGCATCAAGAAATCCTGGTGGCTCTATCTGGACCTCGCCCTGGTTTTCTTTGTCTGGCGATGGTTTTTTCGACTTGAATGGATCGAGTGCCTCAACAGCCTCCGGGGCAGATTGGTATCTCATTGTCGGATCAGGATGGGTTGCCTTGTTTAGAAAATCAATTAGGACTGAAAATCCATCCTGCTCCAAACCTTCCCAGTTCAACCCCCGTTCCTTTACTCGGCCATCCGCGTACATAAATGGCTCCCTTTCGAAGAGTACATGGAAGAAACTGGCGGCCAGTGCGTAGAGGTCATCAGAAGGTGAAACCGTGTGATGTCCTTCATAATCTGGAGAGGAATACAGGACCGTGCCCTTCCCGAATGCCGGTTTCCCTATTTTGCATACGAAATCGTAGTCGGTCATGACTAGATCGCTGCCCGAAAGAATCATGTTTCTCGGGCTTGGGTCGCCATGCACGAGTCCATTTCGGTGCAAGACATGGAGGGCCTGGCACATGGATCGGAGCCAGCGTACAACCAAAGCCTCTGCCGATTCCTCCTGTTCGTCTTCAGCCAGAAGAGGGAGAAGGCCCATAAACTCCGCCAACGGAGAACCTTCAATCCATGTCATGAGAGAAATGAAATCATTTTCTCTGTACCTCCTTGCAACCTCAAATATGGCCGATAAATTCGCATGCCGGGCTGTATGGGGTCTAGCGAGGGTGTAGGCTGAAAGGACGCGGTTCCCTGTGTCTTCATTGTGTGCGACCTTTCCAACATAGGTCCCAACATCTTCCTCTGTAGATCGTTCGATTTCTACAACCTTGAAGGTCACGCCCACGCCCCCAGATCCCAGACGGGAGACGATGCGGTAATCGCGGTCCCTGAATCGGACTATCTGATCTTCCGTCCAAAAACGTGCTGGCGGTGGCGGTGGTGAAGGTATAGACTCACCGAGCAACTTGGAGAATGAAGCATCCAAGCTTTCGAGGCTTGGTCGATCTTCGGGCTGTTCGGCTATTGCCTGTTTGAGAACGACCATTATTTCCTCACTCAGGTGGTTGTCGGGTTCACCAAACAGAATAGAAATAGCAGCACAAAGAGAGTAGGTGTCGGAGCGTTGGTCCGCAGCAGGAAGGCCTTTCTCTCGCACTTCTGGGGCGACAGCCGGATCCCAGCCGTCCGGTGGGGCTGTAGCGGTTGAGATACTCAATTCAGATGGCAGTTTTGCAAGACCAAAGCTCGTGAAAATGGGCGAGTTGTCGTGCTTTACGAGCAGCGTTTTCGAACTTATATTTCGATGCAGGACCTGACCGCTTTCAGGATCACTACCATGAAGCTCTCCGAGTGCCCGAACCGCATTCAATAAGAAAGAAAGCCTCATTGGAACATCCCATGATTTGTCAGCTGCACGCTCTTTAACACTGGGTGCAGCCGGATCTACGACTGTAAAGAAATACATTTCGCCAGAGAAGCCAGGAACCTCTTGATAGCTGTCGAGGATACGGGGCGCCCAAGGGTAGAGTTGCATGCGATGGAGAGCGTCAAACTCGCGGATGGCCAAGTTCTCTGCATTTTTTTCATCTCCTGCAGAGAGGTCATACAGATGAAGTATTACCCGATCTTGGCGAGCGGGATGACTTCCCTTATATATTCGATGGAATTTCTCTTCTTTTGGTGTTTCAATCTCCAGATTGACATATCCGGCGATTCGTCTCAGAGATCCATCGATGGCAATTGCGCTTTTCGGCTCCAGCGCCTTACACTTAACTAGTTTCGTAACTTGGAGTGCAGTCAATAAAGGAGGTGAGTCAACCTGGAGGATATCGCGCCATTCCTTCAAGGAGAAAAACCTCACCCCTCGAACCTGCTTTCCCTGTATCGTTTTTATCTTTGAAGAATCCTGGGTAAGCAGAATCTCTCCATCGACGTGGGGCAAATTAGGGACGATCTTTCTAAGCGTTGTTGCCACCTTACGTGCTTTATTCGTAAGCTTATCGGCCTCCCGTTCAACCAATTCGGTGTTTTTCTCCACCCACTGGGAAGTCCAATGTTTGATCTCGATAACCCGAATCCCAGGGGGACCAATGACAACGATGTCGATCTCATCGGACTGGAGCTGATGAGTGACAGAGAACGCAAGGTTAGTTAAGAGCACCCATTCATCAGCCCCTTCGGTTGATTGCAGGCGGGTTTTCAGATGTTCAAATGCCTTAAGTTCGCTTTCATTGACTGCCGGGCCACATGAAAATAGGGTGACTTTCATATTGTTTCCTCCCGATATTATCACGTTCCAGGAACCAAGGTCGACCCTGCTCATACTGTGAAAAAGTGGCTAATGAACTACCCCTCCTAAAGCAGCGGGGGACTAATTGTATGTAGAATATCTCTCTTCAAGCCCAAAGGGTCGGAGAATTCGACCGCGAGGGATTAAATATCTCAGATCACTGCTGTCCAATTAAGAACTGATGTTGATGATATAACCTATTAAAATAGCTACATAAAATAGAAATAAAATTTGTTATCGACTTGAAAATGCATTTTTGGCCATAATTTCCCGAAAATCACTGGGAGGAGATGGCCTATGTATTCAGGAAGATTGGTTTTTTCGCAATTAATGGACTTTATGCCCATGCATCAATTTCGTCGCTGCGTTGATAAGTACCATGGCAATTATCGCAGTCGATCTTTCTCTTGCTTAGATCAGTTTCTTTGTATGGCCTTTGCGCAACTTTCTTATCGAGAAAGCCTACGCGACATCGAATCATGTTTACGTGCCATGCAGACCAAACTTTACCATATTGGGATAAGAGGTCGAGTTTCAAAAAGTACATTGGCCTACGCTAATGAGAATCGCGATTGGCGGATATATGCTGATTTTGCTCAAGTATTGATAAACATCGCGAGACAGCTATATGCCGACGATGATTTCGGCGTAGAACTCGATGAAACCGTTTATGCGCTGGATGCATCAACAATTGACTTATGTCTTTCCTTGTTCCCTTGGGCACGATTTCGAAAAACGAAAGGAGCGATAAAACTACATACATTACTGGACCTGCGCGGCAATATCCCCTCTTTCATCTCCATAACCGATGGAAAAGTTCATGATGTAAAAGTCCTTGACGAACTTGTCCCAGAGCCAGGTTCAGTTTACATCATGGACCGTGGCTATCTCGACTTTCGACGATTATACCTGTTGCATCAGTGCATGGCATTCTTCATTATCCGATCCAAAACAAATACGAAGTTCAGACGACTCTATTCCCATAAGATAGACAAATCGACCGGACTAAGATGCGATCAAACCATTATCCTGACTGGAACAAGGACGAAAAAGCAATACCCGGACAAACTCCGAAGAGTAAAGTTTTTCGACGAGGAGAAGCAGAGATTTTTCTCCTTTCTTTCAAATAACTTTCTCGTCCAACCCTTGGTCATAGCGGAGCTTCATAGATGCCGTTGGCAAGTAGAACTGTTTTTCAAATGGATAAAGCAACACCTACGGATAAAGGCGTTCTATGGTACCACTGAGAATGCAGTAAAGACTCAAATCTGGATCGCGGTCTCAGTCTATGTGCTTGTTGCGATAGTAAAAAAGCAGATGAAGCTGGATGAACTCAGCCTCTACACAATTCTACAAATTTTGAGCATTACCCTTTTTGAAAAAGAGCCACTATATCAGATACTTACTACCACCAAATACACAAATGTTAACACTGCATCGGATAACCAATTGAAATTGTTCGACTGTTAATTGGACAGCAGTGATCTCAGATCAATTCACTTCTATCTCTTGCTTCCAGAAAAATATCCGTCACAAACGGCATATAAAAATTGGTTACTGGGTACTGGGTACTGGGCGCTTGTTGCTCGTTGCTGGTGTACATAACGTTGGTCGAGTGGCATATGGTGATTTACCGATTTATCAATTCCCAAGCAGCGCATAGGGACCCGAATCCGGCGAAATATGCGGGCTTACCGGTTTCCCTGCCCGCGCCGTTTTCCTTTACCGCGGGACCCGTCCTTTTGTCCGGAACCGTTGCCGGATCCCTCGCCGGAGCCGGAACCGTCCTGGGGCCGCTCACCGGTGCCGGTCCCGTCTTTGGCACCATAGCCATAACCCTTGCCCTTTCCCTGTCCGGAACCGGAGCCGTCGCACTGACCGGACCCGCCGCCCCCACCGCCCCCTCGGCCGCCACGGGCCAGGAGCATACCCGCGGGCCCATTTCGGGGATTATCAGCTATTGTGGTTCTGATTCATTCATAACCTCCTTGCTTTCGCCTCCGCCCCACAGATCATGCTGTTTTTCAAGAAATGGATTACTGGTTCCTGGTTCTGGTTCGATGCCTTTTTGATGGCATCCAGCGGCAGGGCGGCTTCAATTCGCTTTTTTGGTGTCATGTTAAGAGGTCCTTGGTTTTATGGTGATGGTTGTGATGATGTTGATTCTGTTTACACGGATGCTCAATCTAATGTTACGTTGGTGTTTTGATTGAACTGATCCTGAAAAACTTTGACAGATTGAATTATCTCTTCAAATCGCGGTGGTTTTCCGAAAAACATCTCTTTTTGCATCGCCCTGTAATCTGATCTCCAAAGCGCAATTTGCTCTTCCGGCGGCACCAATCTCAGTTGACCCACACAAAGGGTGGTATAATCTACCCAGGTGTAACGAAAATAGACCTGACGGTGGGCTGCAATCCGATCAAAGAGTTGAATATCATCGGCTGCTTTACTGCCGATACCTGCCTCGATAAGACAGTAGAGGTCATAATAATGTCTCGCCATTCGTGCTTTTCGGCTTTTGTCTATGGGACGAAAGGTCTCTTCATGGAGTAGCATTGCCTTTTCCCAAAATGTGCGATTGAGAGATACTACCTTCACGAAAAAACGTGATCCCGGAATTAGATCGGGAAATGCGTCCTCGATATAGGGCTGTATCTCAATATTCAGTGTTGGCTCCGTATCAGATCGGGCCCCCATCTCAATCTTCACCATTTGTTCGAGATAAGCTGTCTGATCGGCAAATGCCGTTGGATAAATGAAAAGGAGCGTTTGATTGTCTGGATCATGAGGGTCTGATTCCAACCGCCATGATAATTGTGACGGCATTTCCTCGGCTATTGCATCAGCAAGCAATGGGAGGACGATTTGGTTCACACATTGCTGGCTGGCTTCCTTTAGAAGCTTGAGTCTTTTCCGCATTTGTTTCTTGCTCGGCGCCTGTTCAGGGGCCATGTCTCCACCAAACCCAAGACCGCCCCGGTTGATCACGATATCAATATCTTCAGAAAACCGTTTTATCATTGCCCATCCCTTTGAGAGGGATGTCCCACCTTTGAAGGTGAGTTGAGAACTCCATTTTGGTAAACGAAACAATTTTTTTAGGGTCCAGCAAACCCAGAAATCCTTTTCAATTGTTGCGGGCGGTAGCCCCAGTCTGGCCTGTGCCTGTTCGCAGATGGTCCTTCTTCGCGCCTCTGACAATGACAAGAATTTATCCACTACAACCCTTTCCCTTCTGTTGACCTAACCGCCTCATGATGTCGGCAACCCAGGACGGAGCAAAAACAACATCTTTTAGAAGCTGTTTCTTATCCTCGTCATTCAGCCGGTGATCGAGCCGGGCAAGGATGTCTTCATCTACATGGCTTTTCCCAAGGTGCCGTAACGCCTGAATGACCAAGCCGCTGATCCTGCCTGCGGTTGCCATGTTTCGCGGTGTGGTCCGTTTTAGAATGATCTGGGTGTTACCGATCGATACCGTACGAGAAGGTCCATCGGTAAGATAAACAACTTTCATTGGCATTTGGGTTGAAAGACCCAGCAGATTTGCAGCATAGGCACCTGACGGCTGGAGGCGAACCGCGTCACGGCCCGCCAGGGCCCTTGCCACCGCATCAGGGGACGGGGTAAGCGTTCCGATTTCGGGATCTGATTTGGGATAATCATACAATCCCCGAGCCAGTTGGCGAATAAGTCCCGATTGCCGGTAGCGTTTTAGAGCCGAAGCCACAGCTTCTCGACCTCCCAGATCGGCGAGATGGGATGGAGTAAAGACCCAACCCCTACCATGCCCATATATTCTATTTTTTATTTTATTATCAATACTTTGTATGTGCTTTCCCATAATTTTTTTGACCCAATTAAATATATTTATTTGTGTCAAAAAATACAGACTTTCGAATGGAATGTCGAGTCATTAAATCCAGTAAGAAAATAGTGCCCATGACGCCACTTCTTGTGCTTGGCACCCTCAATCCAATAGGGTTCCTCGGCCCTCTCCAACAGCTCGGTCAAATTATAATCGACGGTAGTCATGTTGAAACCCGGTATTTTTTGAAACCAGCTCGTTTCTTTCCCTCGCCTCAAGAAAAATATCCGTCACAAACGGCATATAAAAATTGGGTACTGGGTACTGGGTACTGGGTACTGGTTACTGGTTACTGGGTTCTGGGTTCTGCTCCAGTGAAATACGCTCCGGCAAGTTAAATGCCAAAGGCCGTGACCCCGTCAATTTAACCCGCCAAGCTGAGACTGCGTCTATTTCACAGGGGTACTGGTTACTGGTTACTGGTTATTGGGTACTGGGTATTGGGTACTGGGTACTGGTTGCTGGTGTACATAACGTTGGTCGAGTGGCATATGATGATTTACCGGTTTATCAATTTCCAAGCAGCGCATAGGGACCCGAATCCGGCAAAATATGCGGGCTTACCGGTTTCCCTGTCCGGGCCGTTTTCCTTTACCGCTGGA
>JAWOBE010000130.1:0-6895 GCA_046498185.1 Desulfatiglandaceae bacterium
TTGGCGCTCGCCTGCAGCTTCGCCCAGCGGGCCTCCTTCGGAACCCAGAAGATGTTGGCTGCTGCATATTCGTCACGGTCTTCCGGATCTGTGTATTCAGTATCTTTCGTCGCCTCCAGCTGTTTGTACTTTGCCTGGAAGGCGTCGGAGATGTATTTCAGGAAAATCAAACCGAGAACCACATGTTTGTACTCGGAGGCGTCCATATGCCCCCGGAGCTTGTCGGCGGCCGCCCACATCTGGTTCTCAAACCCGAGATTGGCACCGTTTCCATTTTTTTCTCTCATGTACTCCCTCTTTCGTCCTTTTTCATTTACCAGTTAAATCGAGGATTTAAATACACAGCAATGGGCAATAAAAACCTACCATTTTGTACTTAAACGTTTCCCTCTTACTTTCGGCCATAAGCGCATATCCAGATAAGTTTAAGCTACACCTTGATTCATCGCCACCCAGCTTGGAGCGATTGAAAGATAGCCTCTGTCCTAATAGCCACCGATTTCTATTGCTATTGCTGAGCAATACTGAACTATTCAATAAGACTTGATACCTCGATAAGCTTCTTCAAGGCTATCATGTGTTTTTCACAATATTTGATCTCTATATTTTCGCCACACAATGTGAGATTAAGCGAGAGATCATTTTGCCCTCCTTGCGACGGTAAGCGAAGCGCCTCAATTTGGTCAATGATATTTGAAGGAGTTTGTCTCGTTGCATGACGCCACTGAGCGAAGTGATCCGCACAGAGGCAGATAGCATTCGCCGGGTCATCAAGCCAACGGGCTTTCTCGCGTTCCACCAAGTATGCGGATACGAAAAATGGACTCCCATCCCGCTCCGCCCATGTTCGACCGCAGATTTGGCACCTTCCACCGTACCAGCCCAAAAGCCTCTGTCGGACTTTGGGGTCCGAGGGTTCCAAAAGCTTATGCTCAGTGGTTCGGCGTCTTTCCTCAGATCCAGGCTCGTTGATAATTCTCTCCCTATGCGACTGTGCGAGTTTTTCTCCACGCCGTTCCGGGTTGTGGACGGAGCCGCGGTCAACACCTGGGTCGATCGGATATTCCTCGTCGATTTTACTAACGCCTGGGCGTTCGAATGCGGTCAACAACATCTCTGAATAGCTTCTGTTCTCATCCGAGATATAAGGCCCTAGAGGTTTTTGTGGAGAAAGTGTTTCATCTTTTACGCCACCTGGGCGAGTAGACAGGCTTGTTTGTTTTTTGGGAGGTTTTCCGACAACCGCAGGATATGTTGTATCGCTTGGTTCAGATCTTGAAATTCCTTGGGCCTTAGAGGAACCTGATGGTTCACTTGAGCCGGTATCTCGTGGTGTACCGTTGTCTTCATCCGATTTTTCAGTACTGCTCCCCTCTGATATCTCCTTGATTTCCCTAGGAACTGACCAATTGTAATCTCTGAGACGTTTTGTGTCCTTCGCCCCCAAGATCAATTCCAACCAAGTTGCCAAATCCATTTCACCTCGACCACCCGGTAACAATGCGCGGGCGAGTTGCTTTGCGATCACCTGTTTCAGGTGATCCCTATCTCTTGTAGGCCCCATAATGAGTTTTGATTGATCAGCATCCCAAAAAGCAAGCCGAGTTTCAGTCTTCCGCACAGGAGTTCTCGTTTGCATATCGAGGGTGTAGATCACCTCCAAATCCCCAGTCGAGCATTCTTCGCTGGAATGAATAAGGTTTTCGAACTCCTTGTCCTCCAAAAGTCTTTCGTATTCAACGCGATAGCGCTCACGAAGCCATGATGCAGTCATCTGCACCGCTGCAGGGGTGATGAGACGATTGTTTGAAGGGATTTCTGAGTAATCCCCGCGGCTTAATGTGGCCGTCACGCATTGGGAGATACGAGGCAGTTCAAGGGCCTCGTACAATGGCTGCCATTCGGCAAAAGCATCATGTTCGGGCCTCCAGGCAAAAGCGATATCCCCTTCAAAGAGACGCTTGAAATTACCGTCGTCCGGAACCACAACCAATTCAGGGGGCATGAACTCATTACTCTGCGTATAGATTTTGGCTTCTCGGATGAAGTCGTCCAGCCACCCAGGCTTAGGATCAGATTTCAATGCCTTCCTAATCCTACAACGCAATTTTGTTGACATGATCTTGTCCTGATGTTACTCTGTCACCAAAAACGGAGGTGACAGGCAATGCTACCCGAAATCAGATCTCAGGATAGATTGTACGATGTTCCGAAGTTTAATTTAATACAAGATGATGTATCTGACTTCATGAACGAACTCAAAGGCTTTCACGAAAATTTTGCGGACTGTTTCTTTCGCACCGAATTGCGGGAGAACTTCTTTCGTTACATGGTTGGACAATTCAGCGATCTGGAACGTAAATCCATAGAGCCCATAGCCATAGCCGTCAAAGACGGTCAGGTCAGGGCCATGCAACGTTTCGTAAGCACGGCTGCGTGGGGCGACCACAAAATCATGCGAAAATATCGCAGTATGGTCAACGACGACATGGGCAATCCTGATGGAGCCTTGATTTTTGACGAGACCGGGTTCCCCAAGAAAGGAGAGGATTCCATCGGAGTCGCCAAGCAATACTGCGGCTCCCTGGGTAAAGTCGACAACTGCCAAGTCGGAGTTTTTGCCGCTTATGCCTCCAGTCAAGGTTACGCCCTCGTCGACAAAAGACTCTTTATTCCGGAACACTGGTTTTCCGACGACTACCGCATTAGACGTGAAAAATGTGCCGTCCCGACCGATCTATCTTTCAAGACCAAACCTCAGCTTGCGGCCGATATGCTCAAGGAAATTTCAGCAGAAGGAATCCTTCCCTTCAGGTATGTTCTCGGTGACTCCATCTACGGATCGAGCCCTGGGTTCATCTCCACTGTTGAACAAATCGATGGTCTTCGGTATTTCGTGGCAGTCAACTCTTCCACCTTGTGCTGGTTGACCGAACCTGTCACGGTGACGAAGACATACAAGTATAGAGGCAAAACTCATCTCAAGACCGTGGTTGAGTCTACCGAGAAAAAGCCTATCACGGTGGGGAAGCTGGCAAAAAGCATACATGATGTTTTCTGGTATCGTCGGACGGTCTGCGAGGGGTCGAAGGGGCCGATTGTTTATGAGTTCACGCGGCGGAGGGTCGTTCTGGCAAAAGACGGCTTTCCCCAAAAGACCGTGTGGCTGATCATGCGAAGAAGCCTCGAAAGAGAACCCAAGTACAGCTATTTCATCAGCAATGCCCCGATGAGCTGCCGATTGCCGCTGTTTGTATGGCTCAGTGGTTTGAGGTGGGCGATTGAGCAGTGTTTCGAGGAGACCAAGACCGATCTCGGGCTCGATCATTACGAGGTTCGTAAATACCTTGGCTGGCAACACCATATGATCACATGTATGCTGGCTCATTTCTTTCTCTGGCACCTGAAGATCAGGTTGGGGAAAAAAAGCACCATCCATTACGCTCTCGCAGCTTAGAACACTCATAGGGATTCTGCTTCCGATGCGACGGTTCGATATGGAGATGACCTTGGCGCTTATTCAATGGGTCCAGCTCAAAAATCACCGGGCGTATCTATCGCACCGGAAAAAAAGACTTCGCATTCTAGGCGAAGTTGCGTTGTAGGACTAATCTCCCTATAGAGAGTTTCAATGCCATCCCGGTGGGGCTTTCCTGCTGAAGGGGGCTCTTCCTGTAGTTGAAGCCAGCGCCTCGCATACGACTGTGTATCTGCGTCCTTTTTAACATCGAGAGTTCCTACGAAAAAATCTTCAAGTTTTGGATACTCGCCTTCCAGGTAGCCGAACGCTTCGCCGAATATTTTGTTAGCATCTCGCCACAGACACTCTTCAGAACTGCACCAAGGCGATTGACCCGTTCTATTTGGCAAAAACACAAGCCGGTTGCGGCGAAATCGCTCCCTAAGTCCATGGGTATCTTTACCGTTCGTGCGCAAAGCAATTTGATGGTAAATTCTCTTTGGTAGTTGTGGATCCATCGTCTGATCTTCTCTGCACATATCGAGTCTCTTCGTCAGGGTCTCGACCGAAATTTCGGTGTTCACTTCCAGTGCTTTGAGCATATCAGGGCTTAGATCCCCCTCGAAGTAGGGCACAGTATCGCCAAGAATTTCCTTCGCGTCAGTTGTTGGAATAAATGCGTGCGAAGGCGGAACCAAACCTTTTGTGGTCGGCAACCACGCTATTGTCCTCAACTGACGAATCACTTCCGAATATGAACTCTCGAATTGGTAAGGACCAGTTTGAACGTGATACGCTTCACCGTCCTGAGTATAGTACTTTAGATCAAGAACCCACTGCCAATCTGGGTCATGGGGACCACTAAATGCATACTTATACTCAGGCCATTCGGTGGGCCTACACGCCTTTTCGGAAGCCAACCATTTGAGAATAGCCTGGGAGAACTGATAATCAGGATTTCGGAAGCTTGAGGGGGATCTCTGACACACCTTAATTTTACAAACTGTAATGCGTGGAAATTTTGATATTTGCTTTCTAAACTCAGGAAATATATCAACAACTTTAAGACGCACCAAACCTTCTATTACATCCTTCGGATAACAGTCTGAAAGAGAATAAAAATGTTGCCTATCGTCTTCATTCACCCATATATACTGCCACCCGGCATAAAGGTCATAAGTTTCTGGAACCACGACTGTTTTTACAGAGGGTGGCAAGCAGTTAGCGTTATCACTTTCTTCTTGATTTCGAATTTCGTCGAGTGTTGTCCTGCGTCCATCGGAAAGGATTATCGGCAATGCTTTCCAGTCGAAGTTATCATCAGCGTATTTTATAATAAATTCAGTTGCTTGTATCAATTGCCCATTATTTATTGAATCCTGCTGTTCCTTTAGGTAGTCAAGAACATCGAAGCAATACGCAGACGCAGTGAAAGTGTGCAGACCCAATTCTTCAGTCATCCAGCTACGAATTCTTTTTTCGTCGCTTTGTTTTTCAAGCAGTCGATGGAAGCTCTTCTTTACAAATGCAATCGGTTTACTAACCCGCAGCCAGTAGGGGATATCGCTAATAATTTGCTTTTCTTCTGAGCCGATTTGAAAATAGATAGGGTGCTCCGCGCTAGATAGAAGGCGACGACGACGTTTTCGGCCTATAACCACTGCTGGCACGATCTTCAAATCACGTAAAGTTTCCTTCTTAAAATCCATGCAATATCGGTAAAGTCGAATGAACCACTCATCTGTTTGGTGCTTGAGCCATGCGGTGTCCTTAAGACAAGCCACTGTATCCTCTTCCGTAAACCTTGGAACAGCAATTTTAGCAAGTTTATCCTTATATCGGGACTCTATTTTTGGGTGAACAAACGAGAAGGCCTTCCCAATAGGGGCAGGCAAAACTTTATGTTCACCGAACAATTCTCTAACCACTAACTTGGGGATAAGTCGGCATTCCCCCGGTGTGGCCAATCTCCCAGAAGGATATGTGAGAATACAATTCTCGTTACGAAAACGCGCATGGATATCATCCACCACAGGATCTAAGAAATCCTGATGACTTTGCATTGGTATGGACGCATATGCTTGGGCACGAACGCTTACAGACAGACTTCGATTTCTGACGCAGGAGAGAAAGGCTTCAGTGTATGCTGGAGCGATACAATCCCGAAGCCACAGGTTCCAGTTTTCTTCCTTATGGATTCCTTCACGTGAACTTACCACCAGAAAATCCGCATTGATTAGAAATGGAAGTCCAGTTTTTTTCCATACAGGCAGGTAGGCGAATAGCTTATCAGGATTTTCAACGTCGGCATCCAGAGGAATCGCCACGGATATCTCACGTGAAGTGATTTCCAGCCTCTTTTCATTTTCAATATGCGCAGGTTTCTCGAAGGATTTCGATATAAGCCAGTAATGAGATGTCCGAAGAATCTCATCGGGATTCTTTAGCTGAATCAATTTCACCAAAGGGGCATGGTCTGCTGATTTCTTTATCGAAATTGCGTACGCCTCTGTAGACAATGAGACATCGATTTCAATGGCCTCTAATTTTGAAAGAAAAAGAATGGTTTCCGGAGCGATCTCTCTCAAAGCGGAATCAACGCGATCAATCGAATTTTTCTTGTCGAGAGGTAAAACGATGGTGGTCCCTTCTCTGTTAAGATCTTCGGGGGGCTCACTTATCTCAACCGGCACAATATAGCCAAGACCGGTCTCCTTCTCGTTTTGTGGTAGCGCGAAATGGTATCCATTCGAATGGACCGAAGGACAACTCGTTACACGAAAGACCGACTTGAAACCGATGCCCTTCTCGCCAATATACCCCTCAGCCTTTTTTTTTGTCGTTTGTTTCACCTGGCAAAGTGCTTCGACATGTTTTTTTTCAAAACCCGTCTCGTTGTTCTCAACAATCAAACATGCTTTCATCCCTCCATCGCTCTTTTCTTCGTGAACCCTAAAAATAAGTGTGGGTCGTGTTCCCTCTAGGTAGCTGTTGTCCTCAGCATTTTGGACAAGCTCAAAGATAAAATGGATGTTCTCTCCGTAAAGATCCACCGCTAAAGTCTCTATGGCCCTGTTAAGATTTTGACGCGGCCAAAGCTTCATCCCAGTGTACTGTTCCCGAATAGCCCGGATAAGGTCTTTAGGGCTCTTAGCGGATTCAAAGGCCATTGTTCACCTCCGCTCTGAGTACTCCCCACGCTATGGGCTCGGCGTGGATGTCCGCTTTCTCAAGCCCGGAAAGGATCTCTCCACGGCGGCGCTCGTAGTCAGCAACGGCCGTGCTTATTTGAGACTGTCGCATGCGGCGGATCTTCTCGTCTATGGCGTTTTGAAGTTGTTCTTCAAGCAACCGGATTCTGGCTTGATGACTCGTATCCAGACTTCGCAGGAGATGCTTAGCTAGTGCACGTGTCTTCTCGTGGTGAGCTTCCCT
>JAWOBE010000018.1:0-27317 GCA_046498185.1 Desulfatiglandaceae bacterium
AAAATCATCAGGATCGTCATCGACCATCAGGATGATCCTGTTTTGGTAAGATTTCATGGTGCATTCACCCCTTTTTCATCGTTCCGTCCCTATCTATTACTTAAAACGGAAATATTGGTCTGTCAATGTATGGCAAGTCTACTGGTTTCATAATTTTCTGGGTTTTTCAGAAGTTCGGTGATGAGTTCTAAGGTGAATTGATCCACATGTGCCTCCTGGCAGGGTCGTTTTTGTCGAAAAGAGGGGTGGCACTGACGGATATCCACGCCGCGGAACCATCCTCTTCGTAGTACTGAATCTTTTCGTTCGAAACGGTTTCTCCGCGGGTAACGGCGCGTGCCAGCGGCAATTCCTCCGGAAGATAGGCGTTTCTATCGAGACGAAAAGCCTCATAAGGATAGTCCTTGATGCTTCTTGCCCACTGAAGTTTTCCAGATCCCGTGGAATTGTTTGTTGGTAAAGACAACCCTTCCGGGAGGCGCTTCAGCCACTATGATGCCTTCGGAAAGCTGATCGACAATCCTCGCCAGCCGGGTTGGCGCAACCTTGAGGGCCTCGTCCGGATCTCCATAATACGTTGCATGGAAATCTTCACGTTGGTCTGTCATGGTCTCCCTTTGCCTGCGGGGCCAACCGGAATTTCCAGACGGGCACTCACGAATGCAGCCTTGTGAACTCACCGGTTTATTCATGCCGATTGCCAAACAAATTGTCTTATACGTTAAAATTATTTAGCAAAAAGTGCAAGTCTTCGGCAGGCATAAAACATATATTAACATTGAATATTAAACGGCTATGATGTGATATCCTGATTTTTTCATCCGGATACGAGTGATTTTCAGGAGGTATTATGTACGGCGTTTCCGGATCTTGTATATGACGAGATAAGTCAAAATCAGCACCACTAGGACAGCAGCTAAAAGCAGGAGACTTTCTCCGGCAAGTGCGTGGCCGGCGATTACGAAAGGGATTCCCATGGCACCCTGGATCAGGTAGCCGCTCAGAAAAAAATAGCGGAAGGGGACCCCGGAGATGGCCAGTGCATAATTTTTCAGGGTGTAGGGAAGGCCGGGAACCGCCATGAAAAAGCAGCTGAACCAAACGACCTTGTCTTGCGGCACTTCGGGCAATCGATAATCGATCTTCTCCAGGTACCACCGAATCACGGATCGGAGAAAGGAATGAGCCACCAGGAAGGCCACGATCAAATGAATCGGCATACCGGCGG
Organism: Desulfatiglandaceae bacterium; assembly: GCA_046498185.1. Classification (GTDB taxonomy): domain Bacteria; phylum Desulfobacterota; class DSM-4660; order Desulfatiglandales; family Desulfatiglandaceae; genus CAYXDR01. Next base: position 1,229 of record JAWOBE010000018.1, read on the forward strand.
CCACGATCAGTACCCCACCCCAGACCCCGAACTTGGCACCAATCAAAACGAGGAAAGCGCTGATGGGAAAGCCGACCAAAGGAAGCGAGGCAAACATCAGCAAAAACAGGACGGGGTGTGTTTCCTCGCTTACGGCGTAATTCATGAAGGCGGCGATTTCGTCGCCCAGCCACCAATACAATACCGTGACCAGTAGGATCAGGGCTAGAATCGAGGTGATTCTCATTTTAAGGACACGCCGTCGCTTCATTTTTTCTCTCTTTTGCAGCCGGTCAACCGCATTTCGAGAACTAGCGGTAAGTGATTTAAGGTCCGCCATTCAGTCGCTGTCCTTCCGAAAACAGTTGGTATATAAAGATTCGGACGTGTCGGGTGGATGGGATTTATATCCTTCCTTCTATATAAGCTGCAATCCGGTTTATATCGAACGAGCTGTCCTTCAGGACCGACTGGCCGAAGTTGAAGAGTTTCCGGCGCGTTTCATTCGATTCCTGGGGGTAGAATCGCGGGTTGGCGATCACCAGGACCCTGAAGGCGAAAAAGGGCGAAATCACGTCAAACAAGGCGTTGTCGCCGGTCTTTTCCAGGTAGGCATTAAGGAAGATAAAGAAAAGCTCTTTAAACGGCCCTTCAAACGTCCCCCGATGCTTGATGGCATGGTGTACGTAATTGACGCTCAGAGAAGAAACATCATCGGCCGGTTCCCCCCAGCTTCCTCGTGAGCGGTCGAGCAGCACGAAATCGTCCCCTGTCAGCCGAATATTGCCGGGATGGTAATCGCCGTGGACACTGCAGAGCCGCTCGCTGCGGTTTCTTATTTTCCCCCACCAGGGAATACAATGTTCCACATATTCGACAAATTCGTAGGGTGAAGCAAAGTCGACATTATCATAGGCATCGATAATGCCCATGATACATTCCCCATGACCGATCAGGTCTCGAATTCTTCGACGATAAAGGATTCCGGCATCTTCTCCGGTATATTTTTTCTTGTGGATGTCTGCAAGAAACCCGGCAAGCATTTCAGCCCGCTGAATGTCCAATTCCTCGAGTTGTCCCCGTTTCAGAATTGCTTCAAGGTCTTTGAAATAAGGCTCTCCCCCTGCTTCTTCCATGAAAACATAAAATTCTCTGGTATCCTTGAGAGAGATGAGCCCGTCGACCGACTCTCCCACGACATCCACGGCTTTGATGTGCTTGGGCATATCGTTGTAGTTGGCCTGGGCAAGGAGGAGCACCTGCGCCCGGTCCGCGTAGTGATCGTGCCCGAACCGGGATGGGAAGAGGGTTTTCATGATAAGATGCTCTTCCCTGGTAGGTGTCTGGAAAATTAAGAGGTGTGCCGTGCCATGGACCCCTTCACCAAGAGGCTCCATGCTTTCCAACGTTGTCCCCGGACCAAATCGTTCCTTCAGGTAGTTGTCAACTTTGGTTTTAATGTCCATCGTATTCCTCCTGTGATATTGAAGCATTCTGTTTGTTACGGAGGCGTATCGCCTACGATCTCGTTGGCCCATTCGATGACACCCTCCAGTCGGGCGGGGGAAAGCTTTTTTAGCTCCTTGTAGGGAACCCAGCGATACTCATGATGCTCCGGTTTTCCGATCTCGGGGTTGGTGAAAAAGACCACGTCGCTGGTGTTTGTTTCGGCGATATAATACCGAGCCACCTTCTTTCCGCCCGAATACGGCGCGGTCTCACAATAAATCCGTCCCCACCGAAAGCAGGGGTCGGTTATGCTCGTTTCTTCCCGGAGTTCACGTTTTGCAGTCTCGAGGGGATCTTCACCCTCCTCCACGATGCCTTTTGGAAAATCCCAATTTCGATACGCCCTGAGAAACAAAAAGTTCCATTTCTGATTGTCCCGCCTGACAGGAATGATTCCAGCCGAAAGTACCATGAAGTTTCTCTCCCATCACTGCAAATAATCGCTTCGCAAGAACGTGCCATCTTTGCCTTGCTGATATCACTATTTTTCCTCCAGCGCAGCCAGGCCGGGAAGGTCCTTTCCTGCCAGGAAGTCCAGGAAGGCTCCTCCACCGGTGGAAACATGGGTCATGTTGGCGGTGACTCCGGCCGCTGCGACCGCCGCAGCCGAATCGCCCCCTCCAACCAAGGTCACAGCGTCCAAGACAGAGAGGGTCCTGGCGATTCTGTAGGTGCCTTCAGCAAAAGGGGCCATTTCATTTACGCCCAGCGGTCCGTTCCACACAACGGTTCCGGCCCCGTCGAGTTTATCAGCAAAGAGTTCAACGGTTTTGGGCCCGATATCCATGATGTGCCAATCGTCCGGAACCGATGCCGCGTCTACGGTTCTGTGAGCAGCAGTTTCTTCGAACGCCTCGGCAACCACCATGTCCACGGGCAGCACGATCCTGTCCCCCGCCTTTTGCAGCAATTTGGCCACCGTGTCCATATAATCGTTTTCCACCTTTGATTTCCCGACATTCACCCTTTTTTGCTTCAAAAACGTATTGGCCATGCCACCTCCAATCAGAATGATATCACATTTATCGAGGAAAGACTCGATGACGTCTATTTTGTCCGATACCTTGGACCCACCGAATACGGCGACAAAGGGATTTTCGGGATTTTCGAGGGATTTTTCAATGGTCTCTGTCTCCCTGGCCATCAGAAGGCCGGCCACCGCCGGCAGGAAATGAGCCACTCCCTCGGTGGAGGCATGGGCTCGGTGAGCTGCTGCGAAAGCATCGTTCACATACAAATCAGCCAATGCCGCGAGGCTCCTTGCAAAGGAGCTGTCGTTCTGCTTTTCCCCTGGATGAAACCGGGTATTTTCAAGAAGGAGAACATCGCTGTTTTGCATTCTTTCCACGGCTCTGACCGCCTCGCTGTTGGCAATATGATTGACTTTAAAAATCGTCCTATCCAGATAATGTGAAAGCCTGCAAGCTACGGGGTCGAGCCGAAGTTTTTCAACGACCTTGCCTTTGGGGCGATCCAGATGCGAGCAGAGTATGGTGCGGGCGCCCTTTTCTCTGAGATATTGAATGGTGGGAAGTGTCGCCTTGATACGTGTATCATCGAAAACTTTCCCTTCCTTGAGGGGGACATTGAGGTCAACTCGCACCAGGACCCGTTTGTCGCTCACATCCACGTCTCGAATCGTTTTTTTCATTGCCTTCTCCTTTCTTCCAGCCGTTTTTCCTCTGTAGAAAGACAGATGGTTCTACTGTAGTTGATTGCTCCTCTATAACTGCAAATCGTGCGCTCGGGATCAATAGAATCAATCCTGTATTTCCCCCCAAAAACACGTAACAGCAAACGAGCTTGCTTGAGGCATTGGGCGAGTCGAGGCGCGGGCGCAAATTTCAAACGGCAGGGGATGGAGGCCTTCCTGGCCGGACTGAAAAACCAAATACAGGCTCCCACCCATGTAAATTGAATCCTAAATATTATTAAAATAATATTGTTTATAACTTCAATGGAAATGGCTTGAGAACTATCCTGAGTTGTTCTCTGAAGAATTCCAAATCCACCATTTCCGGATGGAAACGAAGGAGGAACTATGGCTGCAGAAATTCACGAAATAACGGAATTCCACGACATGCCGAATGTATTCGCAGACCGGTTTGAGGCGGGCGAAATCGTCGGGTCAATGTTGGAGAAGGCGTTTTATGGTATCGAAGAAGGTATGGTTGTGGCTGTCCCTTCAGGGGGGGTCCCTGTTGGTATAAAAGTGAGCCAGGCGTTAAAGCTCCCCATGGATCTCATCCTTGCCAGGAAGCTTCAGATCCCCGGAAATACAGAAGCGGGTTACGGAGCCATCGCCATTGACGGCAGCACGTTTTTCAACAAAACCCTTCTCTCGCAACTCAAGCTGAGTGAAGAACAGATCGAAGCGGAAAAGGCAAAGGTGCTTGGGGAACTGGAAAAGAGAAATTCCCTCTTTCGGGAGGGCAGGCCTGTTCCTGATCTCACTGGGAAAAGGGTTATCCTGGTGGATGACGGCCTCGCATCGGGCTATACCATGCTGGCATCGGTTCATATGGTAAGGGATTCAAAGGCGGCTGAGGCGGTCGTGGCTGTTCCCACGGCGCCGGAACGTACGATAGATTTCATCTCGAGGTATGCCGATAGAATCTACTGTGCCAACATCAGGACAGCGCCTTTCTTTGCGGTCGCTGATGCCTATCAGAGCTGGTATGACTTGAAAGAAACAGACGTGCTTGATCTTCTTCAGCCTCATACATAGGAGGGAAATGCTAATACAGGATTGATCCCATAGACCTCGGACGGCCCGGACCGATAAGTTTAAGGGTAAATCCTTGCCAATGAAGTATTCGGTAAAAAAGGAAAGGGGGGAAAATGGGAAAAACGTGGCTCAAAAAAATTTAAAAACGCAGGCAGCTATGCTCATGATTCAATAAAAAGCCCTTGCTTCTCTATACTTAAAAGATGGAAACACCCCGCACATCGGATCGGTGTTTCCTACCTGGGAAGATAAAGGAAAAAAACAGATGGAAGGAGGTTTTATCATGATGTCAGGATGGATTCATAAATCGTTGATGGTGTTCGGTGCACTTCTTATCCTTTCGTTCGGCGCTTCCGGAAATGTTCAGGCGGTTGAAGGAGAATCGCTTATCATGGCAAGTAAAATCATGGATGGGGATGTATATGACAAAAAAGACAACCTTATCGGTGAAGTCGATGACATGATCTTAAGAAGGAGCGGTACCGTCAAAAAGTTGACCATCGAATTCGGAGGTTTCTTTGATATCGGTGACAAGCTGGTTTCATTGAATTTCAAGAGTTTTTCATTCAAGAACGGCGATATAGCCCTTGAAATGACGGAAGAACGTCTAAACAAAAAGGAAGCGTTCGATTACTATGAGGCCAATCTGCGCCCCGATTACTACTATCGCTACTGGAGACAACCGGGTCCGCCTTATGCGGGGCCTCCTAGTTATAGACCCCATGCGTTTTATTATTCGCCTTATACGCCGGATTACGGGCGGGAATACGGTCCGGCTTATAGACCGGGCAGACGGGGCCGTGACGATGAATCCTACATCCAGCAGTGGGCCTATTCACCTTCCCGTTTCCTGGCCTCCGTAGCGTTTAACCGGCGGTTGGTCGATGAAGGTGGAGAGGACCTGGGAAGGGTACAAGACTTTGTTATAGATACAGAAAAGAAAGAGATTTCAAAAATAGTCATTTCCTCGGTGGATATCGGCGGAGATGAAGTTCATATTGCACTTCCCTATCAGCCACTCGGATTTACAGGCTATGGGCTTGTGTATCAAGACGTACCAGGAAAACTCAGGGATTTCATCTATCCCTATGAAGAATAATTGCCCAATAGGAGAATCATGCCAGGGCCCGTAGCGCCCTGTAGAAGAAAAAACAGATTTTTCAGGTCATCACGGAGTATGGACATTTTTTCATTTGCTCCGTGATGGCCTTTTTTTGTGAGCATCCTGTGCCATTTGTCAGGGTAGTTTCCTGCCTCGTGCCCATCCGGAAGTTCCGGATGGGCACGAACTAAATCCACCGCTTTCTGCGGTGGCGCCAAAAAAGTTCTCCCATTCTGCTGAAAAAACCTCTAAAATTCTCTTTCCAGGGTGCACACGCAGTCCGGCCGCCGGGATGTGAACCCGTCATAGGCCAAAATAAGAGAGTATTGGATGCCGAAGGTCGTATTACGTTTTTATGAAGAACTGAACGATTTTCTACCGCCATGGAGGCGCAAACACGCTTTCGAGATGGAATTTGTGGGGGAAAGGTCTGTTAAGGACATGACCGAATCTTTGGGTGTTCCCCATACCGAGATAGATCTCATTCTTGCCAACGGAAAATCTGTTGGCTTCGACTACATTCTGGAAGACGGGGACTATATAAGCGTCTATCCAGTCTTCGAGCATCTTAACTTACGAAACGTGACCAGACTCAGGGAAACCCCTCTTAGAGAAACCAGGTTCATTGCGGATGTCAACTTGAAACACATCGTTGAATACATGAAGCTGCTGGGTTTTGATGTATATTTCGATCCGAGTTTGTGCGCAAAGGAAATATTGTCAATTTCCAGATCAGAAAACAGAATAATATTGACAAAAAGCAGGAAGCTTTTAAAGCTCAAGGATGTAACGCATGCAATTTTTATCAGGGAAGGTCCGGTCGAAGAAGAGGTAAAAAGGATTATCGACTACCTTGATATAAAAGACCGAATAAAGCCGTTTTCAAGATGTCTGATTTGCAATTCATTCTTGATTTAACATCCATTCCCTGAGATCCAGGGATCCTGGTTGAAGAAGCCTGATCAGTTCAGGGCTGTCTTATTTCAGGACGGCATAGAGGGAAGCATCAGCTGGGGTTCAGTCAGCAGAAAACTGCCTTCCTCGATCCAGCTTTTCAAAGTGTTTGCAATCTCTACCGCCCTTGGGTACGAGGACAAGGGCACCGTGGGTATATTTTTTCCGTTTAGATGGATGGTGCCGCTTTTGAGTTGTGCGTAGCTTACTTCGGCGAGGGGTTTTGCTTCTCCTCGGGGGTAATCTTTTCCATAATCAATCACTTGTGTAAAAATTTCTTCATCGGATACACCGGTAAAACGGGCAATTTCTTCATTTAATACCGGAATCGGCACGCCGACACCCATTGCGAGCGAACAACCGTATCCTAGAATGCTGACCCCGATCACCCATCTAGGGTTCATCTGTTTCATGTCTCCGTATACCATCAGGGTTCCGGCCGGGGTGCGGGGAGTGCCTCCTGGGGTTCTTTCGGCCTCCGGTTTGTGCTGGGTTCCGGGGCCTATAACATAGCCTTGGGCGCCGCCCAGGAAAATACGTGTGCCTAAACCGATTGTAAGATAGTAAGGGTCATTCATGAGAGGACTCAATTGTCCGGAAGTTGAATAATTTGCATTTCCGGCAGCAGGTTTGAGCACACCCATATATGTATAAATGGTCTTCCTGGCCAGGTTCACCGCGCAGTTGTAATTCTGGTAAGCGTTTCTGGGATTGAGCAGCATCGCGTAGGGCAGGTCTTCGAGACTCACTTTCTTTTTGACTTCCCGGTTGGGATAGCAGTCTGTGCCGTAGGCCGTGGCACGCAACTCCACCTTTTTTCCGGCTATCAGATCATGGATAACATGGCCGCCGCCGTATTTGAATTGGCCCGGGTGGATGACATTCAAAGGGTCGTTTTCCGCCGGCTCGGTCGCTCCGATATAAGCGTCCACCGCCGCCAGCCCTCCATAGGCCGGAACATTATTCAACCAAACCTTGGATGCCCTGAGAGCCGGTTTTACATGACCGAAATTGATAAACGCACCCGAAGAACACATCGGAGCGAACGTTCCAGTCGTCACTATGTCAACTTCCGAGGCCGCAGCTTTTGCTCCTTTGGTTTTGACTATATCGGTCATTTCGCCTGCCGTCACCACAACCACGGCACCTTTACGAATTTTTTCGTTGATTTCTTGAATTGTTTTTACTGCTTTTCGGCCGGCCATCCGTTCCTCCGCTGTCCACATGAATTTGATTCCTGGAATACCGGAATCCAGAAATTTCTCCGAAGTTTACTTTACTGGAAGCTCAGTGACAAATAAAAAAATGGCGGCTGTGCGTTGCAGACGAGGTAGAACCGCCTTGATAAAAAGGAATCTTGATGGCCTCGTAAACGTGCCATCTCCGCCTTATCGGCGTCGGGGTCGCTGTCGGCATCGGTATCGGAAGTTGATCGGCGGCCTTTTCGACCCCGACTCCGAGGGACATGGTTGTTTTGACTCTTTACGGTCTCATCGATCTTGATTTTCATGGTCGGGATTTCGGGCGCCGGGAAAAGAAAAGCCCTAGCAAAAGCACGGCCGCATTGAATGTCAGGGTCGGCAGGTCGCCGTAACGGGCATAGAATGTCGGAGGCGAGTCGGCGGCGTTAACGGTGCAGAGCATCAACTCACGGGTGAAGAGATCCGTGCGTTCACGGATTTTCCCAAAGCGGTCGATGCATGCGCTGATTCCGGTATTGGCGGCACGGATCATAGGTTTGCGTTGTTCGATGCTTCTAAACACTGACATGGCCAGGTGTTGATGAGGGGCGCTGCTTCGTCCGAACCAGGCGTCGTTTGTCAGGTTTACGAAAAAATCGGCTCCTGCCAGAGCCTGTCTCCGGGCATGAGCCGGAAAGATCACCTCGAAGCAAATCATCGCTCCCGGCCTCGGCCTGATGTCACCCAATGGGGAGATATCAGTGCCGGAGGTGAAGTCGCCGGCCGCAGGCACAAGCCTGTTTACAAAAAACAGGATGCTTTTGAACGGCACGTATTCCCCAAACGGAACAAGATATACTTTATCATAAAAATCCTTTTTTTGTTCCGGAGATAGCAGGTAGGCCCTGTTAAAAAATTTTACTCCCTTCTGACTTTTTTCATAGGCGGGAGAACCGAAAATGAGTGAAATTTTGTTTTCGGTGAGAAAACTGAACAGCATGTCCTCGAATTCCATGTTTTCCTGGAAATAAAATGGAGTTGCAGTTTCGGGCCATACCACAAGATCGGGTGAATATTCCACAGCCTTCTCCGTCAGGCTCATATAAATTTCGACCGTGTCAGCGCGGTAGGCTTCGTCCCATTTCAAGCCTTGATCGATATTCGGCTGGATGACGGCGGCTTTAAAGTGCTGAGGAGTCCCTGCGTTCTCTTTCATCGTAAGCGACCCATAGAAGGAGGCAAAAACCAGGGCTGAAACGGCAAATGCGATGTTTAAAAATGTCTTGAAACTCAAACGGGCCGATGTTGATGAAAAAAGTTGGAATACCGCGACGTTTACCAGCACCACCAGGAAAGAGACCCAGTAGACTCCGCCTAGGTCGGAGATTTGAATGATTGACAGGCGCTGATACTGAGTGTATCCGGCAAGGCACCACGGAAAGCCTATGATCAGGTTCGCTCGTGCATATTCGAGGGCAACCCATGCCGCTGCGATAAAAATGCTGGAGAAAGGTAATTTTATAAATTTGGATGAAATCGCGGAAAAAAAACCGATGTATAAGGCGAGATAGAAAGAAACAGCGCAAAGGGCTATTATTCCTACCGGAATAGGCAGGCCTCCATAACGCTGTAATACGAAAACAATCCAATATATTAGAGTTATGAAATGGACGATTCCAGCAACATACCCGAGGCGAAAGGCCTCGGCAGGCGCCCTGTTTTGGATTGCTATGAGAAGCGGAACGAGACAAATCCAGGCAAGCCAGTGCGTAGGTAAAGGCGGGAAAGAGGCGGTCAGCAACATCCCTGAAAGAGCAGCCCCAAGCCATGGAAGAATTGTATTGGTGAAATTTAATCTGGATTTATAGTGATATATGGACGTCTCGGCCACAGGTCTGCTTGTTAGTTGACGCCGGTTTCCAGATGATCTGTAAACACGGCCCCAGCACTGGGTTCTATGAGAACTTCATCAATCTTTCGCTGGTCGGATTTTTGAATAACCAGCGTAATGCCTTCAAAAGGTATCTTTTCACCTGCTTCGGGAATCCTACCAAGCAGATGTATAATAAGGCCTCCAACGGATTCAAAATCGCCTTTGGGAAGTTTAACATTTAAAAATTCTTCAAGTTTTTCGGCTTCCATCCTGGCATCTACAAGCGCGGTGCCGTCATCATGAATCGTGAGAAACGGTGTGTCCTGGTCGTGCTCGTCCAGTATTTCACCCACAATTTCTTCGAGGATATCTTCTATGGTAATGATTCCGGAAGTCCCGCCATATTCGTCGGTCACCACAGCCATGTGGGTTTGTTTTTCCTTGAGTTCGCGAAAAAGTTCAGCAAGCGGTTTGGTTTCCGGTACAAAAAAAGGGGCCCTCAGAAGATTTGAAGGAATCGGTGTCTCCGGTGCTTCCCCCCAAAGTCTCAAGAGGTCTTTTGCGTGAAGGATTCCTTCTATTTTGTCTATTGTGCCTGAAAAAATTGGAATCCGGGTGTGGCCGCATTCCCTTACAAGGTGGATGACTTCCCCGAGGGTGGCGTTCAAAGGGGCTGCGGACATCTCTGTGCGGGGGACCATGATGGAATGGGCCTGGGTTTCACGAAGCTCCAGGACGCCATGAACCATGTGGGACTCCTCGTCGCTAACCAGCCCCTTGGCCATCCCTTCGTCCATGAGATCCTGAATTTCGTCGGCGATGACGTTGGATCCATCGGGGTGGGTCTTTTTTCTGATGAAATCCCTGATGAATGCCAAAAAACCTTGTGACGACTCCGCTTCCAAGGAATACCTTTTTTTTATGTTCAGCCATGAATGACCGGTGAAGGTCATGCTTCGACAATGCAAATGAAAATATAGATTTATATTGAGCGTGATGTCAAGAACTTTGCGGGTCTAAAAAAAGGTTCGTGGTCCCATTTGAATCCTCCGCTGTGCTTGCTATATTTGGGCGTTGATATTTCTTGACTAACACTGGAACCGGATGTATATTCCATATGTTCTATCCTCTGACTAGGAATATTTCCGTATCGGCAGAGCATCTTTATAAGGCCGAAAAAGTTAAAGAGGATACGCGGAGCATGGTCACACCGTTGAATAAGCGGGCATAGCTCAGCTGGTAGAGTACAAGCTTCCCAAGCTTGGTGTCGCGGGTTCGAGCCCCGTTGCCCGCTCCATTTTTTGATGTTAGGTGCGGCCTGATTACCCTTTTTGAGGTCCGTATCGCCTATTAGGGCGGCGGTACTTCGAATTGCGGACTTGGCGATGGGTCTGGACACCGGTGTATTATACTGGTGATCTGTTGATTTATTGCTTATCATGTAGTCTGCAAATCAGGAAGCGGGCCGCAAAGCCCGTTTTTTTATTGTGAATTTTGTTACGCGAAGCACAGCAAGGATTGCTTATATGTTTGTGGCCGAAAGAGTCACTGGGCGGGTTACGGCTCTTGTTGAACCGGTGATCGAAGAAATGGGTTTCGAGCTGGTTGACGTGGAATTTTTGACAGACAGGGGTCGAAAGGTGCTTCGGATTTATGTCGATGCCGAGGGCGGAATAACCCTCGATGAATGCGTTGAAGTAAGCAGGGAAGTCGGAACTCTGATCGATTTGGAAGATGTGGTTTCCGATCAATATGTTCTTGAAGTGAGTTCCCCGGGACTCGACAGACCTCTGAAGAAAGAGAAGGATTTCGCAGCTGCGGTGGGTCGGAAGGTAAAGGTGAAAATGAAAAAGCCGGTGGAGCAACGGCGGAATTTCACCGGAATATTGAAGAGTTTTGAAAACGACGTAATTACATTGCAGTTTGATAATCACATTGTAGATTTGCCCTTGAAGGAAGTCGAAAGTGCCAGAATTGTGTATGAATTTTAGGGTAACCGGTATCCGGTTTTTTTACATCAACGGATTGTAAAATCCGCAGGAAGTCAATTATCGGTGGAGTGAAATAACATGGTTTCCGATTTGTCCAAAATGATCGAGCAAGTCAGCCGTGAAAAGGGTGTGGATCCGAGAGTGTTGGTAACGGCGCTCGAAGAGGCGGTCAAGGCTGCTGCACGCAAAAAACACGGCCCCGATTACGAACTTGAAGTGAGCTATAATGAAGAGGCCGGAGAAGTCGAGGTTTTCGAGTTCAAGGAGGTCGTCGAACAGGTCGTCAATGAACATCTCGAAGTTTCTTTCGAAGAAGCTAAAGAGCTTGATCCCGAATCGGAGCTCGGTGACAGCCTTGGCATAAAGATGGATACAAACACATTCGGAAGAATTGCGGCACAGTCGGCCAAACAGGTCATTATGCAGAGGCTCAAAGAAGCTGAAAGGGACATCGTTTACGATGATTTCAAGGACCGTCGTGGAGAAATAATAAACGGCATCGTTCAGCGTTTCGATAGAGGGGCGATCATCGTCAACCTCGGCCGTACGGAAGCTGAACTCCCGGTGAAGGAACAAGTGCCACGGGAACCATACAAGCAGGGAGACAGAATCAGGGCTTACATACTGGAAATCAGGCAGTTCAGCCGGGGGCCCCAAATAATTCTGTCGCGGACTCATCCTAATTTTGTGGCCGCACTTTTTGAAAACGAGGTTCCGGAGATAGCCGAAGGAATTGTCGAGATCGTACAGGTTGCTCGGGAATCGGGCAGCCGATCGAAAATAGCGGTAAAGAGCAGAGACTCGGATGTCGATCCCGTCGGCGCGTGTGTAGGCATGAAAGGAAGGCGGGTTCAGGCGGTTGTCCAGGAATTGAGAGGAGAAAAAATCGATATCGTTCCATTTGACGCGGATCCTGCCAAATTCATATGCAATGCTCTGGCCCCAGCTGAAATTACCCGAGTGATCGTTGACGAGAACAATCGTTCGATGGAGGTTGTCGTCGCCGATGATCAACTATCTCTTGCGATCGGGAAAAAAGGGCAAAACGTACGCCTTGCCTCGAGGCTTACAGGGTGGCGATTGGATGTGGTCGGGGAAACTGCATATAACAAGAATTTGAAAGACGGCTACCGATCGTTGCTTGATCTGTCCGGGGTCGGGGAAAAAATGGCTACAGATCTGCATACTGAAGGATTCGGCTCCGCAGAAGATATTTCCCGTGCCTCTGCGGCCGATCTTATGGATGTCGTTGGTATCGATGAAGAAATGGCGAGATCACTGATCCGTGAGGCTGATAAATATGTTGCAAAAAAGCGTGCGCAGGGGATCCTGCCAGCTGAATCTCAGGAAAAGGAAATAACGCCGCCTGCTCCGGCCGGGAATTCGGATGCAGAAGATTCAACCGAGCCGGAGTGAGGCCTTGATCCGAGGTAAAGAGCATTCACCAATAAGGACATGCATCTCATGCGGCAGAAAAAATTTCAAAAATGTTCTAATTCGGCTCGTTTTAAATGATGAACATGAGGTGAAGCTCGACCGGAGGGGATCTATGCCGGGTAGAGGTGCTTATGTATGCCGGCGGAAAGAATGCATCCAACGGGCGATGCAGGCACGTGTCCTCTGTAAGGCTTTCCGGAGTCCGGGTCCGTTCACGTTTAGATTTTTGCGGACCCATGAAGACATAAGGCTGATTGAAATTTTTTAAGCTTTCCGGGGGCGGCGCAAAAGATAATAGTTTTGGGGGAGTATATGGCGAAAGTCAGAGTCTATGAACTAGCGAGGGAACTCAATATCGACGGGAAGAAACTCGTCGAAATGCTCGCGGGCGGCGGGCTGGATGTAAAGAATACTTTGAGTACCCTCGACGAGACTGCGGCGATGAAGGCCAGGGAAATGGTATCGAAGAATGTGGTCTCGGAAGTTATTGAGGAAAAGCGAATAACAAGGCGAGTCATCAGGCGCAGAAAGAAAGTAAAGGTCGATGAACAGCAGGCGGATGTCGAGGCGTCCCCGGAGACTGTGCCGGAGACTCCTGCAGAAGAAGAACCCGTAAAAACAGACGAAGCCGCAATCTCTGCGGTTCAGCAGGAGTCCGAAGCGCCTGCTCCAGAAGCGTTGGATCAGAAGACCGCCACTGAAACTGAGCCCACCTCTTTACCGCCGGAAGAGAAGTCCGCAAAAATATCCACTAGTGAACCAGCCGTGCCTGAAATCGAGGAAGAATTACCGGCAGCCGGAGAAACGCCAGTGGAAGCGGCCCGGGAAGATAATTCTTTCATAGAAGCGGTTCCTGAACATAAGGTCGAGCCCAAAGCGGAACCAGCCGAAGGTAAAAAAGCAAAATCCAAAAAATCGAAGAAAAAGTTCGACCAGCCGGCGCGGATCATCAGCAAACCTGTCCAGGTTCCCCAAGTTCCCGAGACCCCGCCGGAGCTTACAGCGGAGACTACACTGGAGCCTACACCAGCTGCGGAGCCGGAGACCAAGGTAGGAGCTATTCCGGTTAAGGGAGGCGCCACCGTCGCGGAAGAGCCCGGGGCTCGCTCGAAAAAATTAAAACAGGTCAAGAAAAAGAAAGAACGCCGAAAAATAGATACAGAAGCTGACAGTGCTCATGTTTCGGCAAAGCATCGAAAGAAAGAAATCTATGAAAGAGCCGACCTGTACCAGGGTCGCCCCGTCAGAAGCCGGGCGGGAAAAGGAACGAAGTCCAAGGATGCCGGTAAAAAAAGCGGGCACACTGAAATTACCGTACCAAGAGCCATAAAGAGGAGGCTCAAGGTTCAGGGCAATGTAACGGTCGCCGAACTCGCCAGGGCGATGGGCGTCAAGGCCGCAGAATTGATAAAAAAGCTTATGATGATGGGCACTATGGTTACAATAAACCAGGAACTTGATATAGAAACCGCTTCTCTGATTGCAGATGAATACGGCTACGAACTCGAACAGGAATCCTTTGAAGAAAAGGGCCTGATTCCTGATACAGAGGATGCCGAAGAAAATTTGAAGCCGAGGCCGCCGGTTGTAACAATAATGGGCCATGTCGACCACGGGAAAACATCGTTGCTTGACTATATCAGGAAATCAAACATCACCGAAGGTGAATTCGGAGGTATCACGCAGCACATTGGAGCCTATTATGTCGAGAGTGAAGATGGAAACATAGTGTTTCTGGATACTCCCGGGCATGAAGCTTTCACCGCCATGAGGGCACGGGGCGCAAAAGTTACAGACCTGATTGTTCTTGTGGTGGCGGCTGACGATGGAGTGATGCCGCAGACCAAAGAAGCGGTAAATCATGCTCGCGCGGCTGGTATCCCAATAGTTGTTGCGGTGAATAAAATCGACAAACCCGAAGCCGATCCTGATAAAGTTAAGAGAGAGCTTGCGGAACTTGATTTGATACCTGAAGACTGGGGTGGAGATACTATTTTTGGTCATATTTCAGCTAAAACAGGTGAGGGTGTTGATGAATTTCTTTCATTAATATTACTTCAGGCGGAAATACTTGAATTAAAAGCCAATCCTGACAGGCCCGCCAGGGGTAATATCATTGAAGCAAAGCTTGATCGCAGCAGGGGACCGCTCGCAACGGTTCTTATAAGCAATGGGACTCTGAAGCAGGGCGATTATTTTGTTTGCGGGGAACATTACGGCCGAGTTCGTGCAATGCAGGATTACAAGGGCAGGAGGATGGGTTCTGCAGGTCCTTCGGTTCCCGTAGAGATCACTGGTATCTCCGGAGTGCCGCTTGCGGGGGATGAATTTGCAGCCGTGCCTGATGAAAAGACGGCCAAGGAAGTTATGGAAAACAGGAAGGCCAGGGGAAGAAAGCCGGAAGCGGCTAAAAAAGGCCTTACCAGCCTTGATGACCTTTTTGAAAGGATGAAGGAAGGTGAAATCAAGGAGTTGAATCTTATCCTGCGTGCCGACGTGCAGGGTTCTCTGGAGGCATTGAGCGATTCGCTCCTGAAGATGTCAACCGAGGATGTCAAGGTGAAGATAATTCATTCGGCAACAGGCGGGATAACCGAAGGTGATATAATGCTGGCATCAGCTTCGGATGCTATAATCATCGGTTACAATGTTCGTGCGAATCCCAGGGTTGCGGATATAGCCGAGAAGGAAAACGTGGATATTCGGCATTATGATGTCATTTACAACGTGCTTAAGGATATTCGCATGGCAATGACCGGACTGCTGGAGCCTATTTTCGAAGAGCGTGTGATAGGCCGAGCTGAAATCAGAGAAGTGTTCAGGGTGCCGAAGGTGGGTGCGGTGGCCGGATGCCAGGTTACGAACGGACATGCGGAACGAAACTCAAAAGCCAGATTGTTGCGTGACGATGTGGTTGTTTTTGATGGAAAGGTTACATCCCTGAAGCGTTTCAAAGAAGATGTAAAAGAGGTTCAAACAGGTTATGAGTGCGGTGTCGGACTCGAAAATTTCAACGACATCAAGGAAGGGGACGTGATCGAATTCTATTTGATGGAAAAAACGGCTGCGGAGCTTTAATGGGATGGTTGTAGGGACTCTCAGGATTTATCTTTACCTTCACGAAAACCGTTCTTTGAAAGGGAAACGAAAAGTCGTGCGCAGCATCGTCGACAGGGTGAGGGCCAAGTTCAACGTGTCAGTGGCCGAAGTGGGCTCCAACGATAAATGGCAGAAGATAGAACTTGGCATAAGCACGGTTTCCAACGATCGGCGTGTTGTCGATTCCTCCCTGAGCACGGTAAAGGGATTTGTTGAATCTCTATGCTTGGCTGAAATCATTGATACCGAGATGGAAATAATAAATCTCTAGAAGGCTTTGATTTGATTTCAAGAGCTTATGAGATTCAGGAGATGTTGTATGCTGGCAGGTGAAAGAAGCACCAGGGTGGGGTCACAGATTTTCAAGGAAATTTCGATCCTGCTTGTGGAAAAAATACGAGACCCCAGGGTCCGGGATGTTACGTTCACCGGGGTCGATTTAAGCCGAGATCTCAAATCTGCGAAGGTGTATTTCAGTGTTATCGGGGGAGAAGACGCTGTCCTGGGCGCCAAGGCGGGGCTTGAAAGCGCCAAAGGGGTTTTAAAAAAGGAAATCGGCCGTCGGTTGCCACTTCGATATGTTCCGGAACTTTTTTTCGCATTTGATCAGTCTCTTGAACGGGGTATGAGGATGGAACATTTACTTGAAGAGCTGAAGAAGGATGACGGCTGATTCGAACGATTTTAATGAAATCACTGAATGCGTTAAGCGCGGAGAAAGGTTCGTGCTGGTTACGCATTCGGATCCCGATGCAGACGGTTTATGCTCCATGGTAGCCTTGGGCCGCGCGCTGGAAGCAGGGCACAAGGATGTGGAAATGATTGTCGGAGAGGCGCTTCATGGTCCGCTGGCTGCTCTGAATGGGGCCGAAAAAGTGGCCACCTGTCTGGAAAACGGCCACCATGATGCCGTTTTGGTTTTAGATTGCAGCGATTTTTTCCGGATGAGTCCTCAGTTAGAAATTGCTGGATGTTCATTGATAAATATTGATCATCACCGGAGCAACGATTTTTTCGGAGATCTGAATTATGTCGATCCTGATGCCTCTTCGACTGCGGAGCTTGTGTGGCGTCTGATCCGGGCCTTAGGTCTGCCGGTGGATAAAGAAGTCGCCGGATGTCTTTTTGCCGGAGTTCAATCAGATACCGGTTCTTTTATTTTCCGCAACACTACTTCACAATCTTTGAATTTCGCTGCTGAAATGGTTCAGCTGGGGGCGATACCATGGGAGAGCTGGCGGCTGATACACGCATCGTACGGAGTTGAAAGGCTTCACCTGTTACGGTATGCCCTGGAAACATTCGAACTGCATGAATCCGGGAAAATCGCCATGGTCACCGTTACCGGGGAAATGCTTGAGAAAAGCGGGGCTGCGCAGCATGACTGCGAACAGATTGTTGAGTTCCCGAGAAATGTCGTCGGTGTAGAAATTGCTGCAATGATGCGGCAAGCCGGCTCTCGTCTGTTTCGTTTCAGTTTGAGGTCAAACGGGGAGGCCGATGTCGCCGAGGTGGCCGGCCGCTTTGGAGGTGGAGGCCATAAAGGCGCGGCCGGGTTTGAAATGGAAGGGGAACCGGAAATTTTGAAACACATGCTCATCCAAGCCGCGGCGGACAGCCTCAAGAGAAATGCAAGCCCCGTGGAGCCGCAATGAATCGCGGGTGCAGCGGCGGAATATTACTTGTCGACAAGGAGGAGGGACTGAGTTCCCACCAAGTCGTTTCCCTTGTCAAGCGGGCGTTGGGCGGACGCAAGGCACCGAAGGTCGGACATGCCGGCACGCTGGATCCTTTCGCGACCGGGTTGCTAGTAGTGATGGTGGGCCAGGCGACTAAGCTTTCACGTTATTTGGCGGCGGAAGATAAAATCTACCGGGCCGTTATGAAACTGGGGGAAGCCACAGATACCCTCGATGCAACCGGTAGAGTAATAAGAAGCCTGGAAGGACCTTTGCCTTCCATGGAAGAAATAGAGGCCGTTTCAAAAAAATTCATCGGGATTATAGAACAAACTCCGCCGATGTATTCGGCGGTAAAGCATCAGGGTGTAAGAGCATACAGACTTGCCAGAAAGGGTATTCATGTTCTCCTGAAAAAGAGGAATGTGAATATCTCTGAAATCGAATTGATAGAATATAAGCCTCCCTATGCGAAGATGGAAATTCACTGTTCAGCAGGGACATACATCAGGACTCTGGCGGCTGATCTTGGTGAAGCTATGGGCAATGCAGCACATTTGACAGCCTTGAGGCGCTTGAGTGTGGGATCGTACAACATTGCGGATGCTCTTGGTTCCAGCGAATTGCATGTTGGAGCAGGATGCCGTGAGAAACTGGTTGCCCGGTTGATCGATCCGGTGGAAGTACTGGAATGGATGCCTTCGATTCCGATATCGGCGGGGCTGGCCGCCAGGATAAGCCGGGGATATCAACCTACAAAAGACGAAATAGATGCAGGGGCCGATTCGGTGCCCCGAGAGCAGAGCGGTTTGGTGAAGATTGTCGCTGCCGGAAGGCTTGTCGCCGTCGGGCGTTTAGGAAATGCTGAAGGGGCTGAAAAAAGCGGTTTTACAGCAGAGAGGGTGTTTTCGGCAGATGATGATTGAATAGGCCTTTGCACTTTTTATTTATCAGCAGGGTTTGAATCGTATTTTTGAACAATTATAGTACAGGAGGTAAAAAAAGTGGTTTTAACGGTGGAGGCTAAGAAAGATATTATAGAGAAGTTCAAGACCCATGAGAAGGACACCGGCTCTTCTGAGGTTCAGATAGCCCTTTTGACGGGGCGAATCGAGTACCTTACGGACCATTTCAAGATTCATAAGAAAGATCATCATTCAAGGCGGGGCCTGTTGAAACTTGTCGGGAAAAGAAGGAGGCTTTTAAATTATCTAAAGAAAAACGATATGGAAAAATACCGGGTCGTGATCAAGGAACTGGGGATCAGAAAATAGGTTCAGCCCTTGGTTTTACCGGTGGTGGATGGTTTGACAGCGTAAAATGTATAAAGAATTTATTATTCAGGCGCCACGCAAGGGGCGGGTGCCGGAGCACAGCAGGATGGTATGGAATTGCCAACTGAAATTGAAAGGATAAAATATGATTAAAAGTTATTCGGTTGAGATCAATGGGAAGCCGCTTCACATTGAAACGGGCCGTATTGCAAAGCAGGCAAGTGGGTCGGCCGTTGTAACCTATGGTGAAACCGTTGTACTGGTTACTGCGGTTTCCACGGATGAGATCCGGGCGGGTATCGATTTTCTTCCTCTAACCGTTGAATACCAGGAGATGTCCTATGCAGGAGGAAGGATCCCCGGTAATTTTTTCAGAAGAGACATGGGGCGACCCGGTGAAACGGAAACTCTGACGGCTCGTCTGATAGACAGGCCGTTGCGTCCGTTGTTTCCCAAGAATTACCATTTCGAAACCCAGGTGATCGCTAGTGTGCTTTCCACTGACAAAGAAAACGAAGCTGACATTCTTGCCATGGTAGGTGCCTCCGCGGCGCTCGAGGTTTCGGATATACCGTTCGGCGGCCCCGTTGCGGGAGTACGTGTAGGTAGAATAGACGGGAAATTCATCGCCAATCCCACCGTCAGCGAGCAGGAGCAGAGCGATATAAACCTGATCGTGGCAGGAAATCGTTCAGGAGTGGTAATGGTTGAAGGTGGCGCTCAATTTGCGGATGAGGAGGAAATGATCGATGCTGTTTTTTTCGGCTATGATTCTCTTCAACCACTGCTTGGGATCCAGGAGGAACTAAAGGCCGCAGTCGGGAAACCAAAACGAATGGTTCCGGAATCCCCATCGATTGATATCGCCGGGGATAGAATACGTGAAGTTGCTCAGAGTCGGCTTTCCGAAGTAATTTCCACCGTAGATAAAATGGAACGACAGCTTAAACGGAAAGAAGCCGTTCAATACTCAATCGATGCACTGTCGGAGGAGTTCGAAGGTCGTGAGGCCGACATAGCCGAGGCTGTTCACGATCTTGAAAAACAAATGGTCCGGCGGATGATTCTTGATGAAGGGCGCAGAATTGACGGCAGGCCGCTTGATAAAGTCCGGCCGATTGAATGCGTTGTCGGGCTGCTTCCGAGGGTTCATGGATCAGCATTATTCACCCGGGGTGAGACCCAGGCGATGGTATTTACGACTCTGGGAACCGAACGGGACGAACAAAGAATTGAATCGATTTACGGAGAGCATTTCAGATCCTTCATACTTCATTATAATTTCCCGCCGTACTCGGTTGGAGAGGCTAAACGCCTGAGCGGGCCCGGGCGCCGGGAAATTGGGCATGGGGCGCTCGCAAGACGGGCCCTTCAACCGGTTATGCCTGATCCTGACGATTTCCAGTACTGCGTTAGAGTGGTATCCGAGATTCTCGAATCGAACGGTTCATCGTCGATGGCTACGGTTTGCGGAGGAACGTTGTCTTTGATGGATGCAGGTGTGCCGATCAAGGATTCGGTTGCCGGTGTGGCCATGGGACTCGTTTCTGAAAACGGCAAAATCGCCGTGCTTACCGATATCATCGGTGATGAGGACCATTACGGGGATATGGATTTCAAGGTTACAGGCACACCGAACGGGATAACGGCCCTGCAGATGGATATAAAGATCGACGGTATCACCAGGGAAATCGTTCAAACGGCTCTTGACCAGGCAAAGGAGGGCCGCCTGCACATCCTGGACGAGATGGGTAAGGCGATATCCAGGCCCAGACCCGATATCTCACAGTATGCTCCTATAATCGTTACGATCAAAATAAAGCCGGAGAAGGTGAGAGTTTTGATTGGTGCGGGTGGTAAAACGATTCGTGAAATTACCACCGCAAGCGGCAGCAGGATAGAAGTCGACGATGAAGGCACTGTTCACATCTCCTCGTGCGACAAGGAAAGTGCGGATTTAGCCGTTAAAATGGTTAAAGATATAGTACAAGAAGCTGAGATAGGTAAAATTTATAAAGGTAAAGTCGTACGTATAATGGACTTTGGAGCTTTTGTAGAAATTTTTCCCGGTACGGACGGTCTGGTTCATATTTCGCAGCTCGATCGCGAAAGAGTCAATCGTGTGACAGATGTTCTCAAGGAAGGCGATGAAGTTATGGTTAAAGTTCTTGAAGTGGACGATAACGGGAAAATACGCCTTTCCAGAAAAGCTGCACTTGAAGAAAGCTGATTTGATGTATAACAAGACCTGTCTTGAAAACGGCGTTAGAATAATTTCCGAAAGGTCGGAACACCTGCAGTCGGTTTCCATGGGAATTTGGATAGGTGCAGGTTCCAGGGATGAGGATGCCGCTTTAAGCGGCATTTCTCATTTTATTGAACACATGGTTTTCAAGGGCACGAAGAGGCGCAGCGGAGTCCAGATAGCGAAGGAATTCGACTCGATCGGGGGGCTTTCAAACGCCTTCACCGGAAAAGAGTATACCTGCTATCACGCCAGGGTACTGCCCAGGCACTTTGACGTATGTACCGATCTGCTTGGAGATATTGTTTTGAATCCGACATTCAATCCAGCGGACCTGGAACGTGAGCGACAGGTGGTTCTTCAAGAGATAAGCATGGTTGAGGATACGCCTGACGATATGATTCATGAATTGTTGAGCCGCTCATTCTGGCCCGGTCACCCGCTGGGTCTGTCTGTTTTGGGCTCGGACGAAACCGTTTCAGCGATCGATCGTGACCTTCTATTCCGTCATAAGGGTCATGCATATGTTCCCGGAACAATCCTTATCACTGCAGCGGGCAATGTAGATCATCTTGAACTGATAGAGCGGTTTACCCCTTTCTTTGAATCGCTCGAGCCGGGAGAACAACTTCCTCCGCGCTATAACCCCAAACCCAATGGGGAGGTGTCGTGCTATGAAAAGGACCTGGAGCAGGTTCACATCTGCATAGGTGGATCCGCGCCCTCTCAGAAAGATGAAAACCGCTTCGCCTGCTCGATTTTCAATACAATCCTGGGCGGAAACATGAGTTCGCGTTTGTTTCAAGAAATCAGAGAAAACCGAGGCCTGGCATACTCGGTGTTTTCTTTTGCTTCTTGTTATCAGGATGCGGGGCTTCTTGAAGTCTACGCAGCTACCGATTCTGATCAAGTAAATGAATTGCTTTCCACTGTAAAGGTGGAGATACAGAAATTGTGCAACGGGGATTTGTCAGAGGCGGATCTAGATGCAGCGAAGGAATACTTGATCGGGTCAATGCGTCTTTCAGCTGAAAGCCCTGATTATCTTATGAGCAGGCTTGCAAAAAACGAGTTTCTGTTCGGTCATCCGGTCAAGTGTGAAGAAGTTGAATTTATGCTTCGACAGGTCGAAATTGAGAATGTGGTCCAGGCGGCTTCCCGGGCCTTTTTGCAGCATCCTGTTTCCCTGGTGACACTTGGGCCTTTTACCAAGAGCGAACTTGACGAGGATAATCTGGTTTTTGGGACATAGGCGTTGGAAAATCTTCACATACCGATAAAATTACTTCCGCACGCCGCTGGGATGGAACCGCCGACGTATGCGTCGGATGCGGCCTCCGGCATGGACCTCAGGGCCTGCGTAGAGGAACCGATCTTCTTGCAACCCGGTGAAACCGTGCTTGTACCTACGGGAATAGCCCTCGCAATTCCCGAGGGGTTCGAGGGAACGATCAGACCCCGAAGCGGGCTCGCGCTTCACCACGGCATTGGAATGGTGAATGCGCCCGGAACCGTAGACAGTGACTACCGTGGTGAAATCAAGGTGATTTTAATAAATTGGGGCCGTGAACCTTTCACTGTAAACAAGGGGGAGCGGGTCGCTCAGCTGGTTTTTTCGCGCGTGTGGCGTGCAGAACTTCACTCCGTCCCCGAACTGGACGAAACGTTAAGGGGATGCGGCGGTTTCGGCCATACCGGGATCGATTGAAAGCCATGCTCAGATTCTCCGTACTTGCTTCCGGCAGCAAAGGCAATGCCTGTTATGTGGAAAGCCCCGAAGGGTGTGTACTCGTGGATGCCGGACTGAGCTGCAGGAAACTGGAAAGGCGCCTTGAGCTTTTGGGCCTGTCTGCATCACGCCTGGATGCGATTATTTTGACTCATGAACATATAGATCATGTCCGCGGCGCCGGGGTTATCGCTAGACGCTATCATCTTCCGATTTATACCACCGAGGGAACCATAAGAGGAGCGGCGAGGTCGATGGGTGAACTGCCGCTGGTGGTAACGGTAAAAACAGGAACACGTTTTGCGCTCAACGACTTGGAAATCGAGCCTTTCACCAAATGCCATGATGCTTTAGACCCCTTCGCGCTAACCTTGAGCTGTAACGGCATAAAACTGGGAATAGCCACGGATCTCGGACGCAGCACCCGACTTGTGGAAGACAAATTGCAAGGGTGCAATGCATTGATCACGGAATTCAACCACGATCCGGACATGCTCGAAAACGGACCTTATCCGCTTTTTTTGAAAAGAAGGATCAAAGGGCCTGAAGGTCATCTCTCAAATGTTGAAGGGGTTTCCCTCTTGGCCTTGCTTGTCCATGAAGGACTCGATCATATCGTCTGCGCCCACTTGAGCGAGACCAACAACAATGCCAGCGCCGTTTACGAAAAAGTTCACAAAAGCCTTGTAAATTCAGGCTTCGGTAATGTGAACCTTATGATCGGCGAACAGCAATCTCCCGGCCCGCTTATAGAGTTGAGAGATAATTTGCTAGGTGGGGCTGACCGGGTAAGCAGGGGTCGAACCGCCAAGTCAAAACTATGAAATGGGACTTAACTAAGACCGAACACCGCCGTATCGAAGAACCGCGCCTTCAAATCGCGCTTTTCCAACCGGAGATTCCGGCCAACACCGGAAATATAGCCAGGTTATGCGGTGCGGCCGAACTAAAACTCCATCTTATCCATCCCTTGGGCTTTCAAGTGGACGACCGCAATCTCAAACGTGCCGGCCTTGATTACTGGCACGAAGTGGATGTCGTACATCATGTTGATTTCCATGCCTTTTCAGCCGCCTTGGATAATGGGGCGGACCTAATCGCATTCAGCCGCCATGCAAAAAGACTCTATACCGAGGCTTCCATAAAACCGGGTGATATCCTGTTGTTCGGCTCAGAAACCCGTGGACTTCCCGAAGAAATACATCGGACCTGGCCATGCTTTCGCATCCCGATATGGGGAAAAGTACGAAGCCTGAATCTTTCAACGAGCGTTGGGATCGTCAGCTACCATTTCCTGCAAGAGCTTGGTTTCTTTTGAGGCCTGAAGCCGGCCGGAGGGGGCCCAACATGCCTTCACTCTCCGGTAAAAACAGGCTGACGCTTTTCCCTGAAAGCTGAGAAGCCTTCTTCCCGATCGCTGGTGCCACGCACCCGTATCGCACCCTGTTCTTCGGCCTTGAGGCCGGCTTCAAGGCCTTCGTAAAGCCCTGCAGTCATTGCTTCGAGGACGCATTTTACGGCTATCGGCGGCCTTCGGGCAAGGGTTCCCGCCAGTTCGAGAGCTCGGTCCATCAATTCTCCAGGGGGGATTATTTCGTTTACCAGACCTGACGCCAGCGCCTCCTGTGCATCGATCCTCCTGCTGAACAGGATCATATCGAGAGCCTTGGCTCTTCCTACAAGGCGCGGAAGCCTTTGGGTTCCCCCCCAGCCGGGGATGATCCCCAGATTGAGTTCCGTCAGGCCCACGGTGACATTTGGAGAGTCGATCATTAACCTGAAATGGCATGCCATGGCGAGTTCAAGCCCGCCTCCCAGTGCGTATCCGTTGATCACTGCGATTGTAGGCTTCGGGAATCGGTCGACTCGTTTCCATAGCATTCTACCCATGTGGCTGGTTTCAGCCGGGTCGGCCGTGTCGGAAACATCGAAGCCTGCCGAGAAAAATTTTTCACCGGCACCGGTTATAATTACAGCCCTTACTTCCCGGTCTTCTTCCACTTGATCGAGGATTTTTTCGAAGGCCTTCATGGTAGCGAGATTCCAGGCGTTTGCCGGGGGGTGGTCAATGGTTATCATTCCTATGTGGTCGGTTTTATGGAAAAGGATTTCGGTCAAATCGATTCCTCCTTTCCTTCGTGAAGCCTGTGCATGGACCACTGCACAACCGACGAAGCCCAGGTTAGTCCTGCCCCGAAGCTTACCATCAAAATATTATTCCCTTTGTCAATTCGTCCCTCTCTATAGGCCTCATCAAGAGCGATGGGTATCGTGGCCGAGGAAGTGTTGCCGTATTTCTGTATATTCGTGAAAACCTTGTCCATTGAAACCCCGAGGGATTTAGCCAGTGCCTGAATGATTCTTATATTCGCCTGATGGGGAATCACGAGAGAAATGTTTTCGCTGGTGAAGTTGTTATGAATGAGAGCCTTTCCAGCTATATCCGACATGCGCTCGACTGCAATTTTGAATACTTTGTTCCCTTCCATGATCATGTAGAATGGTTTGATATCCATGCCATCAAGGGTATTCGGTATGTAAGTGTTTCCCCATTCAGTGTGAAGAAGCTCCCAGAAGGTGCCGTCCGACTGGATGTGTGTCGAAAGAACCCCACCGGGTTCATCCTTGGCTGAAACCACGACGGCTCCGGCGCCGTCGCCCATCAACACACATGTGCCCCTGTCCTGCCAGTTGAGGATGCTTGAAAGCCTTTCCACACCGATTACAAGTGCGTTGCGGCATGAACCGGCTCGTATCGAGTCATCTACGGTTTTAAGTGCGAACAAGAAGCCGGTACAGCCCGCGGACAAATCATAAGCCGCAGCATTTAAAGCATGAAGATTATTTTGAACCATGCAGGCCGTGGAGGGAAACTGTCTGTCGGGTGTCACGGTGCCGGCCACGATCAGATCCAGTTCGTCCGCCTTTATGCCGGCCATGGCCAGCGCCTTTGCGGAGGCTTTAGTGGCAAGATCTGTGGCCGTTTCTTTTCTGTCGGTGTGTGATATTCTTCTTTCTTGGATTCCGCTCCGTCGTATTATCCATTCATCACTCGTTTCGACTATTTGTTCGAGCTCCTTGTTGGAAAGTACTCTTTCTGGAATAGAAGAACCAGTGCCGATGATATGACTTGTTGGCATAATAAAGTTCTGCCTTTCGAAAAATTCAGTTTGACGGCGTCGTAAAAAGTCCAATCCCGCGGCACGCGGGATTACGCTTCATCCTTCGTCGCTGCAGCGTACTGTACCTCGGGGTCGCTGTCGGCGTCGGTATCGGAAGTTGACTGACGACCTTTTCGACCCCGATACC
>JAWOBE010000222.1:0-21998 GCA_046498185.1 Desulfatiglandaceae bacterium
GCGGTGCCGCTGGACCGGTTCCTGCATCGACACAAAGAACAAGGAGGGATCTAATGAATTTTTTGGCTTATGCAATGGGTGGCGGAGGAGCCGCCGGCGGTCAGGGTAGCGCGTTCGGTGCTTTCGTGCCTCTTATCCTGATGTTTGCTATCTTCTATTTTTTGCTTATCCGGCCGCAGCAGAAAAAGGCCAAGATGCACAAGGAAATGATTGCGGCAGTGAAAAAGGGAGATAAAATCGTCTCTAACGGCGG
This sequence comes from Desulfatiglandaceae bacterium, assembly GCA_046498185.1. Classification (GTDB taxonomy): domain Bacteria; phylum Desulfobacterota; class DSM-4660; order Desulfatiglandales; family Desulfatiglandaceae; genus CAYXDR01. The sequence continues at coordinate 254 of JAWOBE010000222.1, forward strand.
CATTCATGGTCTTGTTACAGGTATCAGCGACGACACCGTTACGATCGAGGTGGCTCCGAAGGTCAGAGTCAAGATTTCCCGCGGGTTTATATCCTCGGTAATTCAAAAAAACCAGTAACGTACGGTTGCTTTTAAGGCTGACATTTCCGTTTTGACAACGGACCGATGAATATAAAACCGACGATGGAGTGAGAAGTGTCAAAGAACCTTGTATGGCGTGCCGCGGGTGCGTTTATAGTCATTTTCTTTTCAGTCCTTTATCTGGTTCCCAGTCTCCGCTCCGAACCTCCGTCATGGTGGTCGGCACTGTTTCTCCCGCAGGAAAAGATTACACTGGGTTTGGACCTGCAGGGAGGCATGCATCTCGTGCTCGAAGTTGAGACGCCCAAGGCAGTCGAAAGCCACATCGAGAGGATAGTTGAAGAAATAAAGCAGGACCTGAGAAGAGAAAAGCTGAGATACCTGGAACTGAAACGGGCTGGGACCGAAGAAATCCTTGTTACGTTGATGAGAGAGGAAGACGGGGACACGTTTCGCAAACTCGCCCGAAGCAACTATCCTGATTTCGATTTCAAGTCCCTGCCCGGGGAGGATGAGCGGAGATCGTTTACTCTTTCGCTTCAACCAAGGGCGAAAAGCAGAATATCGAAGATGGCTGTTGACCAGGCGTTGGAAACGATCCGGAACAGGATCGACCAGTTTGGGGTAAGCGAGCCCGACATTCGGCCCCAGGAAGACAACCGAATTCTGATCCAACTTCCGGGAGTCAGGGATCCTGAGCGTGCGATAGCGTTGATAGGTAAAACAGCGCTTCTTGAATTCAAACTCGTAGATGGAGACCACAGCGTTGAGGAAGCTCTCGATGGCAAAGTGCCGCCTGGCAGCGAGATTCTGTACCAGGTTTCAGTGGATCCTCGGACGGGGAGTGAGCGGAAGATACCTTTTCTTCTTGAAAAACGCACGGTGTTGACCGGGGAGTATATCACCGATGCAAGGGTCCAGATAGACAGCCAGTACAACGAGCCTTATGTTTCTCTGACTTTTGATTCCGTCGGAGCCAAGCTTTTCGAACAGCTCACCGGCGAGAATATAAAACGCCGCCTGGCGATTGTACTTGACAACAAGGTCAACTCGGCTCCGGTGATCCAGGACAAAATTTCAGGAGGAAGGGCCCAGATCACCGGGCGTTTCACGATGGATGAGGCGCGTGATCTGGCGATTGTGCTTCGTGCCGGAGCCCTGCCTGCCCCGGTGAAAATCATCGAGGAACGGACGGTAGGTCCGTCGTTGGGAAAAGATTCCATTGAAAAAGGCTTTAAGTCGATGATTATCGGCGGCTTGGTGGTCATTATTTTTATGGTGATATATTACGGTCTTTCCGGTGCGATCGCCGATATTGCGCTGCTGCTTAACATCGTTCTGATCATGGGAGGCCTGGCATTTTTCGGCGCCACCCTGACTCTGCCGGGTATCGCCGGAATGATTTTGACCATAGGCATGTCTGTGGATGCCAATGTATTGATATTTGAACGCATAAGGGAAGAGGTTCGCCTGGGGAAAACCCCCAGGACCGCGATAGAAGGAGGTTTCGGTAAAGCTCTGGTAACTATCCTGGACGCCAATATTACCACATTGATTGCGGCTTTGGTGCTGTTCCAGTTCGGATCCGGTCCGGTGAGAGGGTTCGCGGTAACCCTGAGTATCGGCATAATCGCCAGTCTTTTTACGGCAATTTTTGTTTCGCGGATTATATTTGACTATATTTATGTTCACCATCAGGTAAAAAAACTTAGCATCTAAAGCGATCAAGCGGAGAGATTAGATGGAGTTTATTAAACCGGGAACCAGAATTAATTTTATCGGAAAGCGAAAGTTAGCTTCCGTTATTTCGATTATTGTAATAGTTCTTAGTATCGTTGTGCTTCTTATCCGAGGGGGGCCCAATTACGGAGTTGACTTTTCAGGAGGCGTTCTTGTTCAGGTTCAGTTCGATGCCGAGCGAACCCCGTCTGAGATCAAGAACGCTTTGGCCGCTGTTCAGTTGCAGGACAGTATCATTCAGGAGTTCGGGGAGGGCGGTGAAAACGAATACCTGATCCGGGTCAGGGAAACCGAAGTTGAACTGGCAGGTATCGGTGAAAAGGTATCCAATGCTTTGAAAGCCGAATTCGGCGCCGGAACCGAGATAAGGCGTGTGGAAATGGTTGGCCCCAAGGTGGGGAAAGACCTGAGACAGAAGGCTTTGTTTGCCATTTTTTATGCATTGCTTTTCATCGCCATTTATATTTCAGGGAGGTTCGAGCTCAAATGGGCCATGAGTATCGTGATGGCTGTTTGCCTGGTGTTTGTGGTTTATATTGCGTCGAGTTTCGGGATGAGCATAACATGGCTTATCTTTCTCGCTCTGCTGGTAACATTGGGCCTCTGCTGGGTGCTCAACCTGAAATACGCCCTGGGTGCGATCATCGCACTGGTGCACGACGTCATAATCACGGTAGGTGTTTTCGCCTTGACAGACCGGGAAATCTCTCTTTCGATAATTGCGGCCTTTCTGACGATCGTCGGTTATTCGCTCAACGATACGATAATCGTGTTTGACCGAATACGCGAGAATTTACGCCGGTTCCGCAGAAGACCCCTGGCCGAGGTGATGAACAGCAGCATAAACGAAACATTGAGCCGGACGATCCTTACTTCACTTACGACCTTGGTGGTTGTTGTGGCGCTTTTCGTGCTGGGAGGCGGTGTGATTCATGATTTCGCATTCGCCATTTTGATCGGTATCCTGGTTGGAACCTATTCGTCGGTCTTTGTAGCCAGCCCCATACTTTTGCTCTGGGAGGGCCGTGTGCAAACGTCCACCAGGGGCGAATCAGGGCTTCTCCGGCGGCTCTTTTCATAGCATCGGGAGGGGGTTCCGCAATAGAGACCGTGGGTGTGCCCCGGCCGCGGGCGCGCTTGAAGCGGAATGAAACGAGGCGGGGTTTGAGCCCCGCCCTCTGTATCTGACGATGCCCAGATTGCGCAATAAAAAACAAAATCTTTTCGTTGTTTTTCTCCGGCGTATGGTGTTGCTTTTGTTGATTGCTGCATGCGCAGCCGCCGCTTGGTGGGGCTGGCGTGTGATCCAGGGGGAATCCGTACGTTTTTCGTCTATATTAATCGAGATAAACGGGGAACCCACAAAAATACTTCGCGGCGAAACTTTACCACTCAACCCGTTTGACACCGTCCAGATCATCGATGTTGGGGCCAGCGTTCCTTTTGACTATGGAATCCGCCTGGAAGCCGAAGGAATCGATGTTGATTCCCTGCGGCACGCACAAATGCAGCTGGTGGAGCTTCTTCCGGGGAAAGAGGCTTTTGCGCGTTATCGTTTCAATGTTTCAGTGCGGTACAGGGAAAGCCCAATCGGAGATGTCATCTGGGAAATCGAGCCTTCTGTTGAAAATTGGCTTGAAAGGTCCAACCGACTGATAAACGACGAAATGAGGATCAATTTTTTAGAAAGGGCGGTTGAATTCACCTCCGGCGACGCGCGGATAGAGAGACGACTTCTGGATGAGTACAAGCGGGCCTCTCGGTGGCGGAGTGCCCTTGATTTGCTTAAAAAAATGGCAGCTGAAACACCTGATACATCGCTTTATGCCGAGCTGCTGGAGGTTTACAAAGGTCTGGATGACCTTCAGGGCGTAAGGTCGGTTTTGAGCACCCTGGTCAAGCGCGAACCGCGCGAACCTGAATGGAGGTTAAGGCTGGCAGAGGTGCTGGAGCAAGCCGGTGATAAGCGGGAGGCGGCGGAGCATTATCGAGCGGCGCTTGATATTTCGGAGGAAAGCGATCTGCCTGAGCTTTATAAGCATCTCGGCTATCTATATACCGAAATAGGGGAGTATTCGAAGGCCGTGAAAATGTATACCGAGGCTGCAAGACTCGACCAGAAGGATGCCAACCTTCACTATAATCTTGCCTTTCTTTATGACAGACTCGGAAAACCCGACAGGGCCGAGTTCCATCTGGAAAACGCTGTCACGCTGAAGAGCCGGGATATCGATGGGCGGCTGAATCTGGCCGACAGGTTGATCGATCGAGGTGAAACGAAGAAGGCTGAGGCGTATTTAACAGAGGTGTTGGAGCATTCGCCGAATAATCTGGATGCGCTCATGTTGATGGCGAACATTGCTGAGAATGAAGGGCGGAAGCGGGAATTGGTGGAGCTATACCGTCGCATCAACAGGCTGGACCCGAAAAACGAAACCGTGATCTACAACCTCGGAGTTCTGCTTTATGAACTCGAACGTTTCGGGGAATGTTCGGATTGGCTTGCACTTTATGCGGAGTCTCACCCCGGGGACGTTCCGGTGCAGGAAATGTTGTTTGACTGCTATATCAAAGCCGGAAAAGAAGACGAAGCGTTTGATGTTGCGGAGCGTATCCTGGAACTGAAGCCTGAAGTGTTATATCCGTATCGTTTTATCGTGGACTATCTTGCAGACAAGGGCAAATATGAGCAGATAATCGAGAGGCTGGAACCGGCGGTGAAATCGCACCCTGATTCCGTGGAGCTAAAAAGGAATCTGCTGTTGGCCTACAAGCAGGCCGGTAAGACCCGGGCGGCGGTCAACCTGGGCGGGGAACTGATTAAAGAAAGCCCCGGTGATAAGGATTTGCTGGAGTTTTTGTTCGACGGTTACCGGTCGGTCGGTGATGAGTCATCTGCATTGAAAACCGCAGAGGCGCTGGTTTCGCTGGAGGTTGCGGATGAAGATGTATATGGTTTTATTTTCGATCAATTGAGTGCCGATGAAAAATTCGACCATATCATTGAGATAATGGAAGAAGCGGTTCAAAAGTCGCCCGAGCGGGCGAGGCTCCGGGAATACCTTGCTGTTGCGTATTTGAAGAGCGGAAACGAAGCAGAGGCCGCGGTGCAGATGGAAGAAATCGTCCGGTTGCGTCCGGATGATGTCGCGATGGTGCTGAATCTGGCGAGGCTGCAGGAAAAGCGCGGCAAATACTCCAAAGCCGCCGACGCATACAAGCAGGCAAGGACTCTGGACCCGGACAACGAAGAGGCCGCTGAAGGTTACCTGCGAACCTGGATCAAGGGGGTTGCCGGTGATTGACGCTACCGGTCCCCGCGATAAGGTGCGAGTCACTGCCGGAATAATCAGAAAAGGCCCGATGATATTGATCGCCACGCGTCCTCCCGGTAAACACCTGGAAGGTTTGTGGGAGTTTCCGGGCGGAAAACAGGAATCCGGGGAAACGTTACGGGAATGCTTGGTGAGAGAAATACGAGAGGAACTCGATATCCTGGTGGAGCCCCTTTCGTTGATTATGACTTCGGCCCATGATTATCCTGAAAAAAGTGTGGTTCTGTATTTTTTTGATTGTAGATGGCTTTCCGGAAATCCCAGACCGATTCAGGGGCAGGAATTAAGGTGGGTCATGCCCGTCGAGCTGTGGGATCTGGAATTCCCGCCGCCCGATAGGGCCTTGGTGGAAAAGTTGGTCCGGAATCCCGGAATCGAATGAAATGCACCGACTTATTCTGTTTTAAAGCCCTGGCTGTGCATTTCCCGCCGGATACGATTCATTAGTAGGGGATTGCCTTCGGCGAATTCTTCGGCTTTCCTGAAATGGAAAGCCGCATCTTCGTTTTGTAATAGTGCAGCAAAATATTTCGCGAAATTGTAATGCGCTTTTCCAAGTTTTTCCAACCTTCCGTATGAAATTCCCAGCTGGTAGAAAACTTCATGTTTTTGGGCTCCGATGGATGCAAGCCTCTCGAAATATTTGACCGCCTTTTCATATTCTTCCATCTGTTGATAACTGAGTCCGGTCAGATAGAGGGCCGCGCGGTTGTTTTCATTCATTTCCATCGCCTTCTCCAGGATGGATAGCGCCTGGAGGGGCCGACCGGCCATTCTGTAGGTGTTCCCAAGCTCCAGCAAGGCGGGAAGCATCTGTGAATCAAGTGAAATTGCCGATTTGAGATGTGCGGCGGCCTCGTCGTATTTAGCTCTTGAAGTCAATGCCATCCCCAGCCCCAGATGTGCGAGGCATTTTTCCTCAGGGCTTTCCGCCTTTGAAAAACGTTCCCTGAAGGTTTTTTCAGCGGCCGAGGGTGGAAGTGACGCAGCGGCGACGGCGGTTTGAAAAGATGGGAAAAATCTTCTGAATTTTTCCGTTTGGGCTCTGGAGATCGGCTCCGATCTACGAGTCATCAAGACATCCAGGTTGGACATGCGTTCGGGTCCTGCCGGATGTGTCCGAAGATAGGTGGGCATTCTTTGGGATGCGTTTTCCCATTGGGAGCGTGTGATTTTATCAAGAACACCGAGCATCGCATCCGGGTCGAAGGCGGTTTTTTCCATGTAATCGAACCCTATTTGATCCGCCTGGCGCTCATCGTTGCGGCTGTAGTGAAGTTGAGCCTGGGCGGAAGCAGCAACTGAGCCGGTAATTAAGGCTTCGGCTGCTTCCCCTCCGATAAAGACACCGGCGAGCAAAGCAGCGGCGCTGGCCAGCGTCAATTTTTGCTGCTGGGCGATGCGTTGAGATAGATGACGTGCTGTGACATGTGCGATTTCATGGGTGAGAACCGCGGCCAGTTCATCCACTGTTTCAAGCGATAGGATCAGCCCGGTGTGTATGAATATATGGCCGCCCGGGGCTGCAAATGCATTCAATTCCGAGTTTTGCAGGATATAAAAATTAAGATCAAACGGTTTGTTTTCAACAGCCGTAGCTAAATAAGCTCCGAGGTCGCGGAGATAGCTGACGGCCGTATCATTTTCTAGAAACTGGAAAGAACGGGTGATCCTGGCAAGAAATTCCTTCCCGAGCAGCCTTTCATCTTCTATGGAGAGCGCTTCGGCTGAGGGAACCACACCGGGGACAGCGAATGAGACGAGAAACAGAAAAAACGCAATTTTTTTAATCGCGCATCGCAGGGTTCTCCTCTTCGATATCCGGTTGAATGCGGGGGGCATCCGACCACAAACCCTCGAGGTCGTAAAATTCTCTGAAAGGTTCGTAAAATACATGTATTACGACATCTCCATAATCCAGTAAAATCCAGTTTCCGTCGGCTTCTCCTTCGACTCCGAACGGTCTTTCTCCATGTTCTTTCAGGCGTCGTTGAAGATGGCGCGATATCGCCTGAACCTGGCGTGTAGACCGGCCGCCGGCCACCAGAAAGTAGTCGGCGATGGTCGTCATGTTGGCAACCCGGAAAAGTACGGGGTTGACGGCTTTCCTTTCTTCAATGAAGCTGAAGCATAGACGCGCTTTTTCAAGCACCGGTTTCATCTAAATACAATCCTCTCTTTAATATATAATGCCTGATTGGCTCGGGAACAAGGTATCTTATCGATCGCCCTTTATTCACGAATCGTCTGATTTCCGTGCTGGAGATGTCTATGAGGGTGGTCCGGATGCGGGTGACGCTGTGGCCTTTACGGTCACTGGATATGTATGTCGGAGTTGCGACCGTAAGGTTCAGCCTTTCCACCAGCTCCAGGAATTCTTCTTCGCGGTTATCACTGCGGCTGAAAACAACGAAATGGGCCAGTTCAAACAGCCTGCCGTACCGGTGCCAGGATTCGATATCCAGAAAGGCGTCCATACCCAGCAGGAAAAAAATTTTTATGTTTAATCCCATTTCGTTTCTAAGGTTTTCAAGAGTATCGACGGAATAAGATGGGCCGGAACGTGTGCCTTCGATATCCAGGACCTCGATAAGGTCGTTGTCCTCCACGGCCAGGCGCGTCATTTTAAGCCTGTCCAGAAAAGAAGTTATGCCGACTCTAGGTTTGTGAGGAGGACGGGCGGATGGTATCAGGAATATCCGATCTAGATGAAGGTGATCCGCTGTTTCCTCTACACTGCGGAGATGTCCGATATGTATGGGATCGAAGGTCCCTCCGAAAATCCCGATTTGTTGTTTGATGGATGGGGAAGAATTAAACTTCGGAATATTTTGTTTTGAGTCTTCCTTCATTACTGAATATATCCTTCGCCGGTTTTCAAATGCGCAGCGAGAATTCCTGTGAGTTCCTCAAGCCCCTGGCCTGTCCTGGCAGAAACCGCGACGGCGGTGACACCCTTTTTGGCGAAAGCTGTGAATGCAGCGGATAGGAGTTCGTTGGAATCAGGAGGTAACAGGTCGATCTTGTTCAACACCACGACAAAAGGTTTGGCTGCAAGGCCGAAATCGTAACCTTCGATTTCGGCCCTCAGGGCATCAAAATCCATCAAGGCATCATCGTTATTTACACCGGATATATCAATAACGTGCATCAAAAGGGATGTCCGCTCTATATGCCTGAGGAACCGGCGGCCGAGGCCGCGGCCTTGGCCGGCACCTTCTATTAACCCCGGTATGTCAGCAAGGATAATACGTCGCCCGTCTTCAATCGTCATTATACCAAGGTTGGGGCTAAGTGTGGTGAATGGGTAATCTCCTATTTTTGGAGCGGCTGTCGTTAAACGGGAAAGCAGCGAAGATTTTCCGGCGTTGGGTAAACCCACGATTCCAATATCCGCTATTGATTTAAGTGTAAGCCTGAATGATTTTTCCTCACCCGGAGTGCCCGGCTGAGAGAAGCGGGGGGCGCGGTTTGTCGGACCTGCGAAATGACGATTGCCTTTTCCACCTTTACCGCCGGCCAGCAGCATTGCCCTGCTGCCGTCATGTAGAAGATCGGCGACGATTGTTCCAGTATCGACTTCTGTCACCACAGTTCCAAGAGGAACCATCAGCGTCAGATCTTTCCCGCTTCTGCCGGTTTGTTCTCTGCCTTTTCCCGGTTTCCCGTTTTCGGCACGCAACCGCCTTCGCCTGCGATAGTCGGACAAGGACAGAAGACCCGCGGATGCTTCTATATATACGGTGCCGCCGTCACCGCCGTCACCGCCATCGGGGCCGCCTTTCGGTATGAATCTTTCGCGTCTGAAACTGACGCAGCCGGCACCACCATCTCCCGAACGTACCCAAATGGTGATTTCATCGACAAAGCTCATATGAGCTACTCGCGAGGTTCGTGGCGAGGGAGTTTCACGCGGCCAGGACGCTGACTTTTTTCCGGTCTTTTCCTAAACGTTCGAACGCGACAACACCATCCACAGTTGCAAAGATCGTGTAATCCTTCCCTAGACCGACATTCAGGCCGGGATGGATTTTCGTGCCTTTCTGGCGTACCAGTATGCTGCCAGCGCTAACTTTCTGGCCGGAATAACGTTTTATGCCGTATCTTTGTCCGGCGCTGTCCCTGCCGTTTCGTGAACTTCCGCCTGCCTTTTTATGAGCCATTGTAAAATATTTCTCCGTGCTTTATCCAACCGTTTTCATTGGTCTTCAGGCATCGATGCTCTGGATGCTAACCTGAGTAAACGCCTGCCTGTGCCCTCGTTTCCGGCGGAATCCTTTGCGACGTTTATACTTGGAAACGGTGATCTTTTTACTTTTAGCCTGGCGGGTGATTACAGCCGATACACTGGTGTTTTCCACTGTCGGGCTGCCCACGGTGACGGCATCACCGTCTCCGGTCAACAATACTTCATCGAAAGTGACTGTTTCGCCGACTTCGCCGGGAATCTTTTCCACCCTGAGGTTATCCCCCGGTGCCACACGTTGCTGTTTTCCGCCGCTTTTAATGACCGCGTACATAGCTTGTTCTCCCTTTTGGGTCAAAATAAAAAAAGAAATTTATACAATTTATCAAAAGGAGTCAAGTTAAAAACAGTCAAAAACGCTCCCGGCCCGGGAAATGCGGTTTGACATCCCCAAATGATTTACGTAGGATCACCGGGCAGTATAGGATTCGGTTGTTTTTAATTCGGCGCATTCAGATACTGGCTTGAGGTAAGCTCGTTGTCAGTGGAGCGCAAGCGGAACGGTTGTCGTTGTCGTAATCGCTATCCCCTCGGCGTCGATATCGGCTGTTTTTCAGGTAGCGGTTTTGGATTCCGAATAGCTAATAGCTGATAGCTAACGGCTAACGGCTGCAGGGTAGCATTTTCCAATTCCGGCCGCGCCGGGGGTTCCGCTGCGGAATTTTCATATTTCGTAGTTCTCCCCGAGGGAGACTTTGCTATATAATGTGGGAGCGGTTTTTAACCGCGATAAAGGAACAACCACCGGAGGGGATTCAAGTGCAAGCTTTGGCTCTTTCACCGAAGCCACTCGCATGATGCACCTTCTCGGTGATGAATCTCCCGCATCGAAACCCCCTCCACAGCCTTTATTCGGCTTGAGGTAAGCTCGTTGTCAGTGGAGCGCAAGCGGAACGGTTGTCGTTGTCGTAATCGCTATCCCCTCGGCGTCGATATCGGCTGTTTTTCAGGTAGCGGTTTTGGATTCCGAATAGCTAATAGCTAAAAGCTGATGGCTAACGGCTAACGGCTTTATGTTCCGGCCGCTTTGGAGGATTTGGCTCAGGGAGTTTTATATTTATCGATTTTTCATTATAAATCGGAGTATAGGCGATGAGGGAAGACATTTTTTTGGGAAATGGAGCGATCGCGCTTGGGCTTTTGGAAGCTGGATGCCGGGTGCTCAGCTCTTACCCCGGCACTCCAAGCAGTGAGATCGTCCCTGAAGCGATAAGGCTTGCACGGGCGGACGACGCACAAATATACGTGGAGTGGTCAATTAATGAAAAGGTGGCGCTGGACACAGCTTTTGCCGCGGCGGTCACCGGTAAACGGGCCGCCTGTGTAATGAAGCAGGTCGGCCTTAATGTTGCGGCGGATTCTTTAATGAGTTCCGCATACCTCGGAACTATAGGCGGACTGGTGATTATTTCATGCGATGATCCCGGTCCCCATTCGTCCCAGACCGAGCAGGACAGCCGGTTGATGGCGAGGCTTGCGAAAGTGCCTGTTTTCGACCCCTCCTACCCGCAGGAAGCGAGGGAGATGATTAAAGAAGCTTTCCGCGTTTCTGAGCAATTCAGCGTTCCCGTGGTCGTAAGGCCGGCGATCCGGGTGTGCCATGCCCGGCAGAATATACGATGGAACAAGTTGAAATCCGGCGTGACCAGGGCGGATTTCAAAAAAGACCCGAAAAGATGGGCTGCCACCCCGCGTTTCAGGTTGCGCCTTCATCAGGAACTGAACAGCAAGCTGGATGAGATCGGGCGAAGTTTTGAAAACTTAAGTGATTTCAATTCACACAATCTTGTTTCAGGTGAGAGATACGCTTTTGGAATAATCGCCGGGGGTGTTCCGTATTCAGTCGCTTCGGACATCCTGGCCGAACAGGGGCGAAGAGACATCCCGCTCCTCAAAATCGGAACAACGTTTCCCTTTCCGCAGCACCTTGCCTCTGAGATGATGGATTCGTGCGAGAAAGTTCTCGTTCTCGAAGAGACCGATTGCTTGATCGAATATTTTTTGGGAAACAATCAGAAGGTGCTGGGTCGTATATCGGGCCATGTGCCGCGGGCCGGAGAACTGGTACCGGAAATCGTTTACGAGATCATGAACAGTGCCTGCAAGGATGCCGGAATAGACGGGTTGCCGCGGTCCAACCGGGAGATCCGGCCGCCCGAGTTGGCTTTGCCGTCCGGAAAGCCGACCCTCTGCCCGGGCTGTCCGCATCGGGCATCGTTTTTCGCCATACGGAAATCTATGCCAAAGGCCGTTTATACATCGGATATCGGTTGTTATACGCTCGGCCTGAACCTTGGTGCTGTGGACACGGTGCTCGATATGGGGGCTGGAATCACGATGGCCTCAGGGATGTACCACGCATTCAGTCAGGACGGAGTGGACAGGCCGGTGGTCGCGACTATCGGCGATTCGACGTTTTTTCATTCGGGGACCACAGGGCTGCTGAACGCGGTTTATAATGGTGCACGTTTCGTGCTGGTGGTGCTTGACAACCGGATCACCGCCATGACGGGCATGCAGCCGACAGCAGCCAGCGGGATACGCGCCGATGGCAGCGCGGGAGGAAAGATTCCACTTGAAAGAGTCATTAAAGGCTGTGGAATTGATTTCATTGAAGTTGTCGACCCATACGATATTATGGCTACGATGGATGCATTGTCCCGTGCCAAGGCGTACGCTTATGGAGATCCCGGCGGAGTGGCGGTCGTGATCGCCCGGCATCCATGCGTTCTCTATGAAAATGCCGGGCGTGAGAGCGGAAGGCGTTTCATTGTTACGGACGACTGCATCGGCTGCCGGTTCTGCATCGAACGGTTCGAATGCCCGGCTCTGATTGAAACCGGCGTGGACGGGCGGGTCTCGATCGACCAGGCTCTGTGCAACGGTTGCGGGGTATGCGTCAAGGTGTGCCCTGAGGGGGCTATAGTGGAGCTGAGTCATGAAAAGTAAAACCGGAGGATTTATGCAGCCGCTGAATTTCGTTGTTTGTGGCCTCGGTGGGCAGGGCGTCCTGTTTGTGACCAGGATACTGGGCCGCTTTGCACTCGACCGTGGATATCAGTTGATAGGAGCCGAAACCCACGGGATGGCGCAAAGAGGGGGCTCGGTCACCAGTCATTTGAGGCTTGGAGACGTACATGGAAGTATCGTCAGGCGGGGTACCGCCGGGGTGCTGATTTCCCTCGACGGTAACGAGGGCTACCGAAACATGGAGTTTCTTGCCGATGGGGGGAGCCTGTACGTGAATGCGGGGGAGTCGTTTCCTGTTGAGGAAGTGCAGAAATACCTTGATGCCGGAAAAATTTTGGTGCGGACCATTCCGGCCGGTGAAATGGCTCTGAAGTCAGGGGCTCCACGGTTTGCAAATCTGGTTGCGCTGGGTTTTTTTGCAGCTTTCGAAGAGCCGCCTTTCAGCCTGACAGGCCTGCGGGAGGCGGTTTCGATGGTGAGTCCCGCCCGCTTCAGGGAAGATAATATGAAAATGTTCGACGAGGGCGCCGCTTATGCTGCGGATGCTTTCGATAAAAATTAAACGAATTAAATCCTGCTATTTTAATAAATAAAACTATTAATTATATGTGATAACGGAATTTTTCCCAGAATTCCTTGTTGTTTTCCTGCCAGTCCATTCCGAATTTTTTCTCGAAAAACCCTGCGAGACGGTCATACCATCTCCACCACGGGTTTTTCCCCTGCTTTTCGGCTTCGACGATATCCTCGAGGTAAGTGACTATATTGACCATTTCGTCTTTGGGAATATAGGATGCCGCACCTTGCTGGAAAGATTTTACTACATTATCGGGGCTCAATGCGTGGGCTGTAAGCATAACGGTGGTGATTCCCCTGCCGGCTGTAAACTCGAGCAGCCGGTACCCGTCGACGCCCATTATATCCAGGATCGCGAAATTGTAATCGTGTGTTTCGATCAATTCCTTAGCTTGGTCGAATGTAGAAGCAGTCTCGATTTCACACATGGAAAGCAGCTCTTGAAGAGTTTCCAACACGTCCGGCTCATCGTCCACGATCAAAATTTTCTTCCCGTTCAACAAACTTTTTTCACTCATTCGCCCCTCTCCTTTACAGTAAAAATAACCCTGGAATAACGGTCTCGGGCATGGCTCGCAGCTTTTGGCCTATTTTTCTTCGATGGGAGTTCCCCCGGCATGGATATCTTTAATCAGCACCGCCTGTTCATCCCGCGGTCCCGTTGCCATTGGCTTTCCGGCGGTTGAGGCGCATCTTTTGCCAGATGCAAAGACCGAAATAAACCGAGACACCGAGAGCTTTAATAGTCACCGGCCCCAGCGGTACATAGGCTTCGATCGTTGTAGCTTTGAACGTGGATGCCGCAACCACGATAAGAATAAGACGCTCCACCAGGTTCAACCGTGTAACAAGGTGGCCCTGCAGAAACGAAGCAAAAGCGAACATTGCGATCAAGCCCGAGAAAAAAGTCCAGCCTATTCGGATCGGATCGTTGATCCATATCGCACTACCGCTCTCGGTGACTCCCTTTATCATAAGTAATTCTGTGTTGAAAAGAAAGATGAAAGGAAGTATCGCGGTCCTTAAATCGTAGGTGAATCCCTGGATGCCTGTCTTGATGGGATCCGAGCGAGCGATTGCGGCCCCTGCATAAGCGGCCAGGCCGACCGGTGGAGTGTCGTCGGCAAGGATTCCAAAGTAGAAAACAAACAGGTGTGCTGCAATCAGTGGAAAGACAAGCCCTGCGTCCGCTCCCAGCTGGATAATAACCGGGGCGGTAAGCGTAGCCATAATTATGTAGTTTGCGGTTGTCGGCATGCCCATTCCGAGAAGCAGACTTGTCATGGCTGTGAAGATGAGCATAAGGACCACGTTGCCCATCGATATCGTGTCTATAAGTATTATGAAGCGGCCCACCAATCCTGTTATCGTCACGACGCCCACGATGATTCCGGCGGTCGCTGTGGCGACACCCACCGAGACCATATTTCTCGCACCCTGGATGAGCCCGTTTTTTACTTCGTCGAGACCTGCCAAAAATGCTTTTAGAATAGATTTTTTAAGATTGAACGAAGGATCCAGGGTGCCTGCTCTACTATCAACTCCGGCTTTCAGGAACACGATGACCGGGCGCTGGATAAGCATTATAACCACCAGGGATTCTATCGCCAGCAGCGCTGAGGTTATAGGGCTCCTGCGCATGATGACCAGGTAGACTATCAAAACGCCAAGCGGGATAAGAAAATGGATTCCTCGTATAAATGTTTTGAGAAACGGAGGCAGTTCTTCACGAGGAATAGCCTTGAGGCCGAGTTTAAGAGCTTCTATGTGAACAACATAAAATAGAGCGAAATAAGAAATGAGAGCTGGAAGAATCGCTGCACGGACTACATCAACATAGGGAATGCCGAGGATTTCGGCCATTATAAACGCCGCCGCCCCCATGATCGGAGGCATGAGCTGGCCGTTCGTTGATGCGGCCACTTCCACGGCCGCGGCCTTGTAGCCGGGCAGACCGACTTTTTTCATCAGCGGGATGGTGAAGGTTCCGGTGGTAACGGTGTTGGCAATAGATGAGCCGGAAACCAGGCCGGTTAGTCCCGAGGCCATGACGGACGCCTTGGCCGGCCCCCCCCGGAATGTACCGAGCGCTGAAAAGGCAATGTCGATAAAATATTTTCCTCCACCGGCCTTATCGAGCAGTGCCCCGAACAGCACGAACAGAAAAACGAAATCTGTGGAAACCCCCAGTGGAACTCCGAATATGCCGGTTGTCGTAAGATACATGTCGCTGATGATGAAGTCGAGGGGGACGCCTCTGTGTCTCAATATTTCGGGTAGGTGGGGGCCGACTATCGTGTAAAGCAGGAAGAACGTTGCGAGAATTGCGAGTGCAGGGCCGAGAGACCGCCTGGCCCCTTCCAGGAGAAGGACTATGAGAATGGAGCCCAGAATTATGTCCGCAGTGCTTGGTATCCCCTGGCGCCAAACCAGCTTGTCAAAATCCCACCAGATGAAAAGTGCTGCGCATGCGGCCGCCACAGCCAGCACTATATCCAGGACCGGGATCCGCCGGATTATCGAGCGTTTCCCGATAAAGGGGAAAATGATTCTAAGCCATCTGACCCAGAAAGGGGGATTTTGCTGGTCGTATGACGGGAAGAGCAAAAACGCGAGAAAAAGTGCAAAAGCCAGATGCCAGGCTCGTGCCACATGGGAATCGATCGGTTTGTAGGCGATTCCAACCTGGTAAAAAGACCATCCCAAGCACAGCATGGTTATCCCCAGCCGTGCGAAGCGGCTGTCGGGTTTTCTCCGGCCCGATTCGGCCTTGTCTACGATGTCGTTAACAGAAATGGCGCCTGTAGGAGATGCTTGAGTTTGTCCGTCCTTGGGAGCGTTTTGAACTGTTTGGGTCATTGCATTTTTCCAGGAAACGAAGCAGCCGGTGGCCCGGAGCGCAATTTATAAAAAAGTCAACCGGCTCACCGTGTTCAAAACAGGACGGAGGACGGTTGTCGTAGTTTAATCGCCGGAATTGTGAAGGGGCCGTCCAGCCCCTTCACAACCACGGATTACATCCAGCCTTTTTCCTTGTAATACTTAACAGCTCCGGGATGGAAAGGAGCCGAGCATCCTTCGAGCATTTTTTTGGGATCAAGATGACGGAAAGCCGCATGCGAGGCCTTGAGATCGTCCAGGTTGTCAAACACTGTCTTCACCATGTCGTATACTATTTTTTCCGAGACCTTTTCATGCGAGATCACAGTTGCGGTGACCGCGTAGGTGGGAACGTCATAGTCCACGCCATTGTAAGTGCCGGCCGGTATCTTGGTGTAGACGTAATAAGGTTTTTCTCCGGCGAGGCATTGAATTCCTTCATGGTCCAACGGGATCATTACGATGTCGACCGATTGTGCCGGCTCTTCTATCGCGGCGCTTGGGTTCCCGACAGTATAGAAGAAGGCGTCTATCTTACGGTCGACGAGAGCCCTGGATGCTTCATGCTGCTGTAAACCCTCAGCGTTGATGTCGTTGTCTTTATCGATGCCGTAAATCTTCAGTACTTCTTCGGCGTTGAAGCGCTGGCCGGAGCCGGGGTTTCCAATGTTCACGCGCTTGCCTTTTATGTCTTCAACTTTTTTGATGCCGGTATCCTTGCGGGTGACAAGCATCACGGTTTCCGGATGCATGCTGAATACGCTGCGGAGGTTTTTCACCGCTTTGCCTTCCCAGTCGGCAAGACCGTTGTATGCCTGATAGTTTCGATCAGACTGGGCAACGCCGAAATCAAAGGTTTCCCTTATCATCGCGTTGATATTAAATACCGATCCTCCGGTCGGCCTTCCGATAAAATTGTAAGTGTCGCCCATTTTCTTGTTCATAATGTTGCTGATTTGAAGTGCCACCTGATAATAAACTCCTACGATGGATGCTCCGCCGAAAAGCACATCCGTCTTTGCGATGGCGTGCGGGGCGGATACCATCAGGCCCACTGCCACTGCGGCTACGATGAAAAGTTTTCTCCAATGCATAATTTTACCTCCTTATGGATTTAGGTTGGTGTTATATGCTTCGAGCCTTGCACGTACTACTGGATGACGAACGGCAAAAACACGGTGTAGAAGCCGGGGCAAGAAGAGTCGTATCATGATGTCGAAACCAAGCCTTGGGTTCGGTTTTCAGATCAGAAACCGGCTGCCGATTCGTTGAAAGTATAGGCATTTTGCTGTTTCCTGTCAAGGGGAGGAAGCCTGTCAGAAAACCTTTAGTGTTTTAAGTTGACAGAAAAAACTGATATGTTTTATCGTAAAACATGATTTTATATGAAAGAATTGTTATGTTTAAAAACGGAATCGTTTACAATAGAGAAATAGTGGGCTTGGCTATGTTTGATTTTGCCAATCAGGTATATACAACTTTTATTATAACGGTCGTTTTTGCCGTAATTTTTACAAGGGTGATTGTGGGTGATGGTCCGGATTTCAGGCTGGGAGCACCAGTCCTCCGCGCATGCCATGGTGGGTTTGAATGCGGCGGTTTTTCTTTGTCTTGTTTTTTCATGATCGCACTGTTGACAAATACAGCCGTGGATGAAAAGCGGGGCATAGCCGCTGCAGAGTGTTTGAAAAAACAATAAAATTTGGAGTATATTATGAAATCTTTACTTGTTTATCCGGAATTTCCTGTTACTTTTTGGAGTTTTAAACATGCATTGCCTTTTGTTGGAAAGAAGGCGGCTTATCCTCCGCTGGGTCTTCTGACGGTGGCGGCCATGCTTCCGGCGCATTGGGAAAAACGCTTGTTGGATTTGAATGTCAGAAGTCTGAGGGATAACGATCTTGCATGGGCAGACATTGTATTTATCAGCGGCATGTTTGTGCAGGGTGAGTCGGCATCCGGAGTAATCTCCAGATGCCGGAAGGCCGGGGTCAAGGTGGTGGCCGGAGGGCCTCTTTTTACCAGCGAATACGAGCGCTTCCCCGATGTAGATCATTTTGTGTTGAATGAGGCTGAGATTACACTGCCCCGCTTCCTAAGCGACCTGGAAAAAGGCTGTCCAGAAAGACTTTACCAAACGGACGAGTTCGCAGACATGACTTTGACCCCGGCGCCTCTATGGGAACTGGCAGACATGAAACGCTATGCCGCCATGAGCGTACAATTTTCCAGAGGCTGCCCGTTTGACTGCGATTTTTGTAATGTCACCGCTTTGTTCGGAAGGCGCACCAGGATAAAGAATGCGGAGCAGATTGTCCATGAACTCGATGTAATCTATTCTCTTGGATGGCGCGGGCAGATTTTTTTCGTGGATGATAATTTCATCGGAAACCGGCATTATTTGACTACCAGCCTGCTTCCTAAATTGATCGAATGGAGGAAGGGAAAGAAAGGCGTGCCTTTCAACACGGAGGCATCGATCAATCTGGCCGATGATCCTCATCTAATGGAAATGATGGTTGATGCCGGTTTTGACGCCGTTTTTGTCGGAATCGAAACACCCGATGAGGGAAGCCTTGCGGAGTGCAACAAAAAGCAGAATACGAACCGGGATTTGCTGGACAGCGTAAAATGTATGCAGCGATGCGGCCTCCAGGTGCAGGGGGGGTTCATAGTCGGTTTCGACAATGATACGCCGTCGATTTTCCAGAAGCAGATAGAATTCATCCAGAAAAGCGGCATCGTCACCGCGATGGTGGGCCTGCTCCAGGCACCCCCCGGTACGAGGCTTTATGAACGCCTGAGACAGGAATGCCGGCTGCTTGGCACAATGTCAGGGAACAACGATGGAAGCACCAACATCATACCATTGATGGGCATGAACACACTCAAGGAGGGTTACCGCACGATCGTCTCCAACATCTATGCGCCGAGGAATTACTATCGCCGCATCAAGATTTTTCTGATGGAATATGAATGCCCCAAAGCCAAAATAAGCCTGGAAAAACAGCGGCTTCTGGCTTTTTTTCGGTCCGGTCTGCGGCTCGGGATACTGGGAAAGGAACGATTCCAGTACTGGAACCTGTTGATGTGGACGCTGATCCACCGTCCGAAGCATTTTTCCATCGCAGTGACTCTGGCCATTTACGGCCATCACTTCAGGAGGGTTTCAGAATCCAGTTGAGTTTGAATCCGATTCATTTGCCGGGCCTTCTTCAGTTTCTCCGGATGGGTTTGTGTAGGCGTCGTTCAGGATTTGTATCAGGCGTTTGGCGTCTTCTTCCACTTCGGCGATGCGGTTAACCGCCTTTTTGCTCCATCCTGCGGGCCGCCGGTTGAAAAGACTTCTCCACCACCTGCTGTTTGTTCTGAATGCTCTCTGATAACGGTTGCGAAGCCCGGGCTCGGAGATCCCGGCGATTATTTTCGCGGATACGCGGCGAGCCGCCCAGCGGCGCATATTGAAATGGATGTAACCTGCCACGAGAAGCAGACCTCCTGCAACAGGGACGGATACTTCGGGCCGTTCGAAGATGGCACCCAGGGAAGGGAAGGCGGCGCGAAGCCAGCCCGGGGCGCCACGAAATGTCAGAACCGCGAAAGCAATCACCAGGAGGCCTGCAGCCGTTCCTTCTATCATCAGCACCAATCTGCGCCATTTTGCGATGAACCGGGAGATATTCGGAACGGCTTCATCCCTGAGCATGCGGGCCGTCTGTTCAAGCATCCCCACTATCCGGTAAGAGCGTTCGACGCCCACTTGTTCTATCCGGGAATATATTTCGGTCAAATCCAAATCTCTTTTTCGTTCGAATCGTTCTCTGAGAATTTCATGTTCAGCCGGAAATGGATGAGAAGGGCTGAAAATGGTGTAAGTTTTTCCGGCGGTGAGGCCATATTGGGCGAGGGACCTGTGCCATGCGGCTACGACTTCCTCGGGGTTGTCATCATGGGCCGTGGCGTCTATTTGATTCAGAATATACATAAATTTATTGGAATCTTTGCGAAATATAGTACCTTTCACCAGATGATCCAAGGTGTTCTGCATGGATCCGGCTTCCGGATGGCGGGCGTCGAAAAAAACGAGAACGAGGTCCGAAAGGTCGATGATGTTATCGGTGATTCTCAATGTCGATGTTCTTTGAGCATCGGCATCGAATCCCGGCGAATCGATTAGAATTTTTCCCCTCAATTTTTGACTCGGGCAGGCTTTCAACTGTAGATAGGCATCAACCCTGGAGCCTTCGCCCGTCGCCACGTCTTCGATCGCCTCACTGATCCGGTAAAGGGGAAATCGCGGGTCTCCGTCAAGCGCCAGACCCGGCAACACACGAACCGATGGTTCATCGGTATAACAGATGACCGTGAACCGATCGTCCACGGCCTGATTGCCGGTTGCTTGAAGCTGGTAGTCAAGAAAATGGTTGACGAATGTCGATTTACCGGATGAATAAACTCCCAGGATGGAGATCAGCGGCCACCACGGAACTCTGAACGCAAAGGATTCGTCTTTTCCGAGATACCCTGTACGTTTTGCGAACCGATCGAGCTCTTTAAAGATTTTGACAACTTCGAGAAGGATGGGGTTTTCCTTTTTTAGATGTCGTTCAAGGCTTTTCAGCCTTTGTCCGCTTCGGATATCTGTTGTCATGACTGCCTCCTCGAGGGTAGGGCTGTATGGAATTCAGACCGGAAAGTTTTATCGATTCCTGCACGGCATTTTTACGCCAGCATCAATTTGTAAGAATAATACGTTAAACAGATATATGCAACCGCTGTAATTTTTCGAGGGAAACATGGTAGATCGCGTTTTTATTTTGCTGTAACGAAAATAAGCCTTTAAAATAAATTGACTCCTTGATTTCCTAAAAAAGCCGGTTTATAATCCCATAAATTTATATGATTCGCCTTTTCAGGCGGTCCGGTTTCGTTTCTAGGGAATATCCATTTGCAAAAAGTGGTACCCTAAAGATTGAAACAATAACAATCCTCATAGGAAAGGAGGGTGCCATTATGGCAAATGGAGTCGTTAAATGGTTTGATGAACGCAAGGGGTATGGCTTTATAGAGCAGGAAAGCGGTGGAGACGTATTCGTACATCATACAGGTATCAGCGGGACCGGTTTTAAGACGCTTCATGAAGGTGATCGGGTGAGTTTCGAGGTTGAACAGGGGCAGAAGGGTCCGGCCGCGACGAACGTGAAAGTAATCTAGTTAATGTAGGCAATCCTTCTTTGTGCAACATATTCATCATTTAGACTTTGAACAATACCTAAGCCCATTGGTGGAGGAATCCAAGATAGGGTGAGGGGCTCAAGGATTAATTTTCTCATTCTGGATTTGGAAATTCTGCTGTACCCATCCGGGTTGCCGGATGGGTACACAAGCATAATTTAAGGTCTTCTTTCTAGCTCTTTCCCGTCTGGAAATGGTTCCTTTGCCAATCATTGTGTCAAACTGGGGCTTTGCTTGTGTCAAGCACTTCAATATGTTTCCAGGCAAGCCCTTGACTTATTTGCACCGCTTTGCGACGAGTGAGTGCCCACGGCTTTGCAGGGGAGCCCCGGAAGCCTTGTGCCAGGAAAAAATCCTTCATTTACCACTTGCAAGCCTCGGGTCGTTCATCCGATATTTCCAGATGACTCCTAGCTTGTAATTCTTATTTTACAGGCTTTCAGCGTTTCCAGAGTGAAATCCACATCGTCTTCTGTATGTGCCGCATTCAACTGGAAGCGCAGGGTTTCATCCCCGCGGGGGACCACCGGGAAGGTCAGACCCACCACAAGTATCCCCTTTTCGAACAGGAATTCCACCATTGCGTGGGCCTTGTCGGTATCCCGCACCAGTACCGGCACCACCGGGTGTGGCCCGGGGATGGATTCATAGCCCAGTTTTTCCAGGCCGGCACGGAATTGAG
>JAWOBE010000087.1:0-5711 GCA_046498185.1 Desulfatiglandaceae bacterium
CGGGCCTTTTCTTCCCGCAACACCCAGCCCTGGGAATTTATTGTGGTCACCAATCCCGAGACACTGGCCCGGCTTTCCGAGGCCAGGCCCAAAGGGCTTGCTTTTATCAAAGAAGCGCCGCTGGCCATCGTGATTTGTGCCGACCCCTCCAAAACGGATGTGTGGGTGGAGGACGCAAGCATAGCAGCAGCCTTTATTCATCTGGCAGCCACGGATATGGGGTTGGGCAGTTGCTGGGGGCAGATCCGCCTGCGCCATCACGATGACAACCAAAGCGCCGGTGCGTACGTGTCCGGATTGCTGGGGATCAGGGAGGGGTTGGCGGTTGAATCGATCATCGCCGCAGGATACCCGGCCGAGGAAAAAGAGCCGCATAAACAGGCTTCGCTGCCATACGATAAAATCAGCCGCGAAAAATACGGCCAGAACGCATGATCTTGCATAACGGCATGGCCTGAAACGCTTAACAGAAAAAGCCGCCCGGCGCCCTCCGGCAAGCCTCGTTTCCGGCGGCACAATTCTCCGAAAAATCAAGGGGTTCAGATGTTATCTGAACCCCTTGATTTTTCTGGTGGCGGGAGCGACGAGACTCGAACTCGCGACCTCCGGCGTGACAGTCCTGAATCGCAGGGATCTTGGGGTGTGCAGTCCTTTGGATACCGTAAGATTTTTTTGAGAAGGCTTGTAATTCGACTTTCAGTTCGTATGTTAATACTGGCATGTTTGGCGGCCAGTATTAGCAAATTCCCTGCCTTGCGGTTATTATCAAAAAAAATAGGGACGTATTGCATTTGAAGGTTACAAAAAATTTACGAGTGCATCAAAAATGGCAGATTCGAAAACACCCGTTGATGAACCCCTCGAATTCGCCGAGAGCATCATCAACACTGTGCGTGAACCCTTAATCGTACTTGATCATGATTTAAGGGTGGTCTCCGTCAACCGCTCCTTTTATAAAATCTTTAAGGTAAACCCCGAAGAGACAGTCGGGCAGCTTATTTATGACCTGGGCAATCAGCAGTGGGATATCCTCAAGCTGCGCGAACTGCTCGAAACCATCCTCCCCCAAAAGACAACCTTTGATGGCTATGAGGTTGAACACGATTTTGCGGACATCGGCAGGCGTGTCATGCTTTTGAATGCCCGGCAAATCCAAAGAGTGTGGGGGAAAGAGCGGATAATCCTCCTGGCCATCGAGGACATTACCGAGAAAAAGGGCCATGAAAGAGAGGTGGTGAAGGCAAGAGATGCTGCTGAAGCTGCCAACAAGGAACTGGAGGCATTCAGCTATTCCGTTTCCCATGACTTGCGAACACCGCTCAGGAGCATCGACGGGTTTAGCCATGCCCTGCTGGAGGATTATCAGGATAAACTCGACGACACAGCGAAATCTTACCTGGATCGGGTGCGGAAGGCAACGCAGCATATGGGCCACCTGATTGACGATATGCTGAAGCTGTCAAGGGTAACAAGGTCTGAATTTCAACCTGAATCTGTTGATTTGAGTGCTCTGGTCAGGGAAATTTCTGAGAAGCTTCAGCAGTGTAACCCCGACAGAATGATTGACGCGATCATCCACGAGGGTGTTATCGTCAACGGCGATCCCTCTTTGCTGAAGATTGCCCTGGAGAACCTATTGGGTAATGCATGGAAGTTTACCAGCAGAGAAGTACAGCCGCAGTTTGAGTTCAACACGATCGTCAAGGAAGGCAAAACAGTCTGTTTTATCCGGGACAACGGTGTGGGGTTTGACATGGCCTATGTTGACAAGCTGTTTGGCGCTTTCCAGCGTCTCCATACCACTTTTGAATTTCCGGGAACGGGCATCGGTCTGGCGACTGTACAGCGGGTTTTCAACCGTCACGGCGGTGAGGTCTGGGCAGAAGCTGAAGTGGGAAAAGGCGCAACGTTTTATTTCACATTACCAGGGTAAGGAGCAATGGGCCACCGGTTTCCGGCAATAACAAGGAGGTTTTGACTATGGAAGATAGAATTATCCTGCTGGTGGAGGACAATCCCGATGATGTGGATCTGACGCTTCGCGCACTCAAGAAAAACAATATCAAAAATAAGATTATTATTGCAAAAGACGGTGTGGAGGCCCTTGATTATTTACACGGAACGGGCATGCATGCCGGAAGGGATACAAAGGATCAGCCGGTCATTGTCATGCTGGATCTAAAACTGCCCAAAATAAGCGGCTTGGAGGTACTAAGGGATATTCGACAGAATGAGCGAACCAGTCTAATCCCTGTGGTCATCCTCACATCATCGACGGAGCAGAAAGATATGGTCGAGGGATATAAACTCGGCGCCAACAGTTATATCCGGAAGCCTGTTGATTTCGAACAGTTCGCAGAGGCCATCAAGCTCCTTGGCCTCTATTGGACCCTCTATAATGAGACGGTTCAGTCTTAACCGGTGAAGCGGTATCAACAAACAACGAGATAATAAGGGAAAAGCATGGGAATTCCACTTCGGATACTGATCATTGAAGATTCTGAAGATGATACGCTACTGGTGATCCGAGTGCTCCAAAAAGGCGGTTATGATCCGGCATACGAACGGGTTGAAACCGCCGAGGACATGGGCGAGGCACTTGAGAGAGGGACGTGGGACATCATCATAGCCGACTATACCCTGCCTCATTTCAGTGGTCTTGACGCACTCAAAGTGTACAAAGAAAAGGGACTGGAGATGCCCTTTATAATCGTTTCCGGCACCATCGGTGAAGAGGTTGCAGTCGCTGCAATGTTATCCGGCGCCCATGATTACGTGATGAAGAATAAGCTCCCCCGTCTTTTTCATGCTGTTCAGAAGGCCCTCTCGGATGCAGAATCAAGAAGAGAGCGCAAGCGGGCGGAGGGCGAATTGCAGTCGGCGAGAGCCTTTCTTGACAGTGTCATCAACGCGATCGCGGACCCGGTCTTTGTCAAGGATGACAAGCGGCGTTTTGTGCTTGTCAATGAAGCGTTGTGTGCCATTGCCGGCCGTCCGCGAGAGAGTCTCATCGGCAAGACTGACCACGAGATGTTCCCCGAGGGAGAGGCGGCGGTTTTGCGGAAGATAGATGACATTGTTTTGGATACCGGCAAGGAAAATGTCAATGAAGAATCTCTGACCAACTTGTCCAGCGGAGAGGTTCGCACCATCGTTACAAGCAAGACCCGCTACATCGACCCGGCCGGAAAAAAGTTTATCGTCGGAGTGGCCCGAGACATCACCGACCGCAAGCGGGCGGAAACCTATCGCGAGATGGGACGGGAGATATTGCAGATTCTCATCGAGTCGGGCGGCTGGCAGGAGTCTATCCAACGCGTCCTCGTTGCATTGAAGACACGGACAGGGATCGATGCCGTAGGCCTGCGCCTGCAAGAGGGCGAGGATTATCCGTATTTCGTTCAGGACGGTTTCTCCAAGGATTTTCTGATGACCGAAAACACGCTGCTCGAACGCGGCAAGGATGGCGGCGTGTGCCGGGACAAGGACGGCAATGTCCGGCTGGAATGCACCTGTGGCCTGGTCATCTGCGGTAAGACCGACCCCTCGGATCCGCTCTTCACCCAAGGGGGGAGCTGTTGGACCAACGACTCCTTCTCCTTGCTTGACCTGCCGTCTGATCAGGACCTCAGGTTGCATCCGCGGAACAACTGCATCCATCAGGGCTATAACTCCGTGGCATTGATACCGGTTCGCACCAGCGACCAGATTGTGGGGTTGATCCAGCTCAACGACAAGTGCAAAGGCCTTTTCACCCTCAAAACCATCGAAATATTGGAAGGCATCGCCGCGCATATCGGGTCGGCCCTGATGCGCAAACGTGCCGAAGAACAACTTCAAATAAGTGAGGAAAGATATCGCAATATTTTCGATAATATGCAGGATGCTTATTATGAAACATCCCTCGATGGATTGATTCTGGAGATCAGTCCCTCCATTGAGGCGATTTCCAGCGGCCAATATCGCCCGGCCGACCTTATTGGTCGGCAAATGCGTGATTTCTATGATGACGCGGAAGAACGAGACAGGCTGATTACAAAATTGCTGGAAACCGGGAGCTTCTCGGATTTTGAAATTTCGCTCCGCAACAGGGATGGTTCTCTGGTGCCCTGTTCAATTTCCGCCAAATTATGGCGGGATGACAAGGGAAATCCGATCAAAATCATTGGCAGCATGCGCGATATCATCGAACGCAAGAAGGCGGAGGCGGAGCAGGAGAAACTCCAGGCTCAGTTGGTCCAGGCCCAGAAGATGGAGTCGGTTGGCCGGCTGGCGGGCGGCGTGGCGCATGATTACAACAACATGCTTTCCGTGATTCTCGGATATACCGAAATGACTATGGAACAGGTGGACCCGGGCGGCCAGATATATGACAATCTGAAAGAAGTTTATACCGCCGGTAAACGGTCTATAGACATTACGAGCCAACTGCTGGCTTTTGCCAGAAAGCAGATTGTCCGCCCCATTGTGATGGACTTGAACGAAACAGTGGATGAAATGCTCAAGATGCTGCGTCGCCTGATCGGAGAAGATCTTGATTTTGTCTGGGAGCCCGCCATCGGCCTATGGCCGGTGAAAATGGATCCCTCCCAGATCGACCAGATTATAGCTAACCTCTGCGTCAACGCCAGGGATGCCATTTCTGGAGTGGGGAAAATCACCATCGAGACCGAAAATTTTTGTTTTGATGAATCCTATTGTGCCGAGCATGCCGGATTTATACCCGGTGACTTCGTGATGTTGGCGGTCAGCGACAACGGCTGCGGCATGGACAAGGAAACCAGGGAGCACATTTTTGAGCCGTTTTTCACCACCAAAGAGGTGGGTAAAGGAACCGGTTTAGGTCTGGCTATGATTTACGGAATTGTTAATCAGAACAACGGGTTTGTCAATGTTTACAGTAAACCTGGCATTGGGACGACTTTCAAGATTTTTCTTCCGCGTCACACCATTGAAACAGATGAGGCTATCACGGAGGTTACTCACGAGGAAACGGCCTTTGGCCGGGGAGAAACCCTGCTTTTGGTGGAGGACGAGCCCGCCATCATCAAAATGTGCCAGGCCATGCTGAAAAAACTCGGCTATAACGTGCTAATCGCCCATGCCCCGGATGAGGCTGTAATTTTGGCTTCTGAACATTCCGGAACAATCCATCTACTGATAAGCGATGTGATCATGCCTGGAATGAACGGCCGCGAGCTTGCAGATAAATTGCAAGCCATCCGGCCGGATATCCGCGTCCTGTTCATGTCCGGCTACACAGCCAACGTCACCGCAAACCACGGGGTGCTGGACGAAGGCGAGCATTTCATCCAGAAACCGTTTTCGATGAAAAAATTATCGGTTAAAGTGGGCGAGGCATTGAAGGGCGGCAAAAGCACACAGCAATAATTATAAGGGCAAAGGAAACCGAAGAGGAGTACCGGAAGTCTTACCCCCGACCAGATTTTTAACTCATAAAAAAAGGGGTCCAGATGTTATCTGAACCCCTTGATTTGTCTGGTGGCGGGAGCGACGAGACTCGAACTCGCGACCTCCGGCGTGACAGGCCGGCGCTCTAACCAAACTGAGCTACGCCCCCGCATTTTTTTTCGGGCTGGTAGGCGGAACAGGGCTCGAACCTGTGACCTACGGCTTGTAAGGCCGCCGCTCTCCCAACTGAGCTACCCGCCCACATGAATCGTAAAGCGTCTTTGCTGACGACTGATTTT
>JAWOBE010000092.1:0-3001 GCA_046498185.1 Desulfatiglandaceae bacterium
CTGATAACATTTATAGTTCCAATGTGGATGCAAACGTGTTCTTTTTACAATATCAAATCGTTCCCGGGATGCAAGCTTTCACTCGATTTCCCGACAAAGATAAAGACAAGGATATTGCCTTTCCTCATCTTTGTCCCGATCTTTGTCCTGATCTTTGTCGAGAAATCTACCAGCCAAAGGCGGACAGGAGAAGGTGCATACCAATGCCAGTAAAAACGATCACTAGTGTGCAGGGTATAAGATATATATAAACTTTCAGAAGGTTCGCCTCGAAATAATCCTTCGTCAAGAGCAGACAGAGGTGGAGAGGCGAAAGCATCATCCCCGCATACCCCATGCTGAATGCGATCGGCAAGGCCGCCACAATCGAGATATCGACACTCGGGGCCGATAGCAGTCCCACTATCAACGGGAAAGTTGTTCCCGCGAAACCAATCGCAATCCCGGTTACCAGCCCCGCTAGGAACGGGAGGGCTCCGACCACGAAAATCAACGGCAGGTCGCGCGCAGAGAGCTCTTCTCCCGCTAAGGTTATAATCCCCGAGCTTTCTAAAAGTGATTTAAAGACCATTACTCCTATGAGAGTAACGAGAATGCCGGTGTTTTTTTTGGTGAAGAATTGTTTGATAACATGGCCTTTTTCACGGCCTTTCCTGTACTTGGATATGAGTCCCAAGCCTGAACACAGCCCAATGAACATTCCCAGAAGCTTCGCAGTTCCTGAATCCAGTCCCGGGAATAAGATTCCCAATATCTCAGGGAGAACCATTATCGAGACTGCGACTATAATCAACGGCAGAAGGACATAAAAACCTCCTGACCGTTTCTCCAGTTCATCCGACTTCAAATCCAGCTTGTTTCGGTGGGGGTAGATGATAAATACGGCTCCCGCGACCACGCTGGCAACTGTGAAAGGCATCTGCAATAGAACGAACTTCCAGGCTGGTATCGGCAAAATCGACAAGGTTACAATCACAACCGGATAAATAGGCCACCAATACTCCATTATGTGCCTAAACCAATAGTTCGCAGCCGATTTCCACTCGGGCGAAAGATCTTTTCCGTCTACGGTTTTCTTCACGAGCGGGGCCGAAAACATGGCCCCGCCGGGCATGGGAACCAGTCCCAATGCCGCCGGCAGCAGAACCAGACTGAAAATACGCCCATGCCTGCCGGCAATGCGGTGTACCACCGAGATCAGCGCTTTAGAGTTTTCGCTCTCGGTCATAAAAACGCCAAACTCGATTATCAATGATATATTGATCAGAAACAGCCATAGATCGGGCTGGAGAACGGCCTTGCCAAGATCACTCCAAACCAAATCCCCTCTCCCAGACCAGAAGTCCAAAACTATACCGCCTGCAAACAGCGCGACACCGAGAGACATCCTGAATCTGGCGGCAATAAGTATTCCTGCGAATACAATCAGAATCTTGACTGTTGCCTCAATCTCCATCCTTCACCTACAATATCTAGAATGCTGCTTTTTGAGAAAAAGCGTTTATTTTAAACAATCGTATCTTTTTAACAAGCAGATTTTTAATTGATTTAATTGCGTGTTGGGGTTATTGTAGACCATTCTAAATCAATATGATAATTTTTACCTTTTAAATGGGATAGGACGGAAAAGAATGAACGCTAAAAAGAATGTTTTTGTGGTAGGAATGGACGATTTCAACCAGGCGAAGATCAAGCGCCTGCCCGAGGCTGGAGAATGCGAATTTTTCCCTGCGGTAAAACTCTCCGAAATGCGGGGCGTCGAAAACATCTCTATAGAGAGACTTCTCGAGAAAGTGGATGCCCGCATAAAGGAAGTCGGACGAATAGACGCAGTCGTCTCCTACTACGATTTTCCAGGAACAGTAATGGTGCCTATCATCGCAACGAAATACGGTCTGCCCGGACCTTCCCTGGAAAGCATGCTGAAATGCGAACACAAGTTCTGGAGCAGGATCGAGCAGCAAATGGCCATCCCCGACAATATACCGCAGTTCACCGCCTTCAACCCTTTTGAGGACGCTGCTTTCGAAAAGATCGATTTCATTACGCCTTACTGGATCAAGCCTATCAAATCATATCGATCCTTCCTTGCCTATCGGATCAACGGTCCAATCCAGTTCAGGGAATACATGGAGGAGGTACGCGAACACATCGATATGATTTCAGAGCCCTTCAACTACATTTTCAACGCCTACGGAATGCCGCAAGAGATCGCCGGCATGAAAGAGACGATGATTGCCGAAACACCCATAAGCGGACACCAATGCACTGTGGAGGGATATGCCTACAACGACGAAATAATCGTGTACGGGATTGTGGATTCCATACGGGAAGAGGACCGATCCTCTTTCTCGCGCTACGAGTATCCCTCCAGTCTTCCCCAGGAGATACAATTCCGCATGGCGGATTTGACGCGCCGGGCCATCAGCAGGATAGGCCTGATGAATTCGCCTTTCAATATCGAATTCTTCTACGACGCCACAGCCAACCAGATCTATCTCCTGGAGATCAATCCGCGAATCTCGCAGGCGCACACCGACATTTTCGAAAAAGTCCATGGCATTTCGCATCATCACATCATGCTCAATCTGGCTTTGAACCGTCGGCCAAAAGCCCTTGACTACAAAGGCGACTTCCGCAAGGCCGCCCATTTCATGCTGCGGAGCTTCGAACCGGGCATTGTCAAGTCGCCCCCCACCCAGAATGAGATCGAGTGTCTGAAGAAGAAATATCCCGATCTGGCCATAAAAATAAACGTCGCAGAAGGGACGAATCTTGCTGATATGTACGGCCAGGACAGCTATAGCTACGAATTGGCAAACATCCATCTGGGCGCTACCAACCAGGAAGACTTGATCGCCAAATACAACGATGTCGTCTCGAACCTATCCTTCGACATCGACTATGGCGAACAGATACACTATATTCACTGATCTTTGTCTTTTAGCGTTGACAGAGGCCCTGTCATAACATAGTATGTCCCGTTCTCGATCAAAAAGGT
>JAWOBE010000227.1:0-3171 GCA_046498185.1 Desulfatiglandaceae bacterium
ATTAAAGGCGTGCCCAGCTCTGAGGGACCTGGCGATGAGCTCCATGGCTTCCGGCAGTTGCCGGCGGAAGCGATCCATGCGTTTTTTCTTCTTTAGCCCGAGCCTGGCCCATGGAAGAAAAAGCCCTATTCCTGTTACAAGCACCAGAGCCAACGGCCCCGATCGCGTGAAAATCACGAAAGCCGCACCCGCGAGACCTAAAACCAGCGAAAGAAAGATATAGAACCCTACGGACTGAGGCGCGTTCGCCTGGTCTTTCAATTTCTTAAGGCTTCCCACCAGTGGTATGTTCTTAAGTATTCGGTTGAAAAGGGGGACTTTGCTGTAGTTGTCGGTCCGCACAATGGAATTCAACATTGCATCCCGCTCTTCGTCGCGAAGCTGATCCAATCGACGCCGCACGCGCCGCCGGTCCGGGTTTACAGCCGCTCTGCGGGCGAAGAGCAGGAGTTCGATGATTGACACCGTTACTATGAAGATTCCCACTCCCAGTAAGATTGGATTCATAGTTGCCTCAAGAACCCATCAGCTATTAGCTGTTAGATATTAGCTATTTACGTTACTCAAAGCCGTCGAAGCTGGAGAAGGCCTCTTGTGGCAAAGAAATACCTCGGGCGATGAAACGATCCAGGAACCTGGGCCGGATTCCGTGGAACACAAAGCGACCCTTCACCTTCTTATCTTCGCCCAACCCCTCCTGCTTGAACGAAAAAATTTCCTGCATCGTAATAATGTTCCCCTCCATGCCGGTAATTTCCTGCAGGCTGACGAGCTTTCGCTTACCGTCCGAGAGCCTCGACATCTGCAGAATGACATTCAGCGCCGAGCTTATGTAGCGGCGGAGAAACTCGCTGGGGATATCGAAATTGGCCATGGCCACGATGGTCTCGAGGCGCATGAGAGCGTCCCTGGGGGTATTGGCGTGGATCGTGGTAAGAGAACCGTCGTGCCCGGTGTTCATCGCCTGGAGCATGTCAAAGGCTTCCTTGCCGCGGACCTCACCGACGATGATCCTGTCCGGCCTCATCCGCAGGGAGTTGATAACCAGGTCCCGCTGGGTAACCTGGCCCTTCCCTTCGGTATTTGGCGGCCTGGTCTCGAGTCTCACCACGTGCTCCTGCTTGAGCTGAAGCTCGGCCGAGTCTTCTATCGTAACGATGCGCTCATTGGACGGAATATACCTGGAAAGCACATTCAGAAAAGTAGTCTTGCCGCTGCCGGTTCCACCGGAAATCAGCACATTCAAACGGCTCTGAACGATTCCCTTGAGCACATCGGCAAGGGCGGCCGGTAAGCTTCCATATTCGATCAAATGATTCATCTCAAGAGGGATCACCGCAAAACGCCGGATGGAAAGCATAGGCCCGTCCAGCGCCAACGGAGGAATGATTACATTCACACGAGACCCGTCAGACAGCCTGGCATCTACCATCGGGGAAGATTCGTCGATGCGGCGGCCGACAGAGGAAACGATCCTGTCGATGATCTTCATCAGGTGCTTGTTGTCCTTGAAACGGGCGTTAGTCCGCTCGATCTTCCCGAAGCGCTCAACGTAGATCTGATTGTAGCCGTTCACCAGAATGTCCGACACGGTCGGGTCCTGGAGCAGTGGCTCCAAAGGGCCGTAGCCAAGCACCTCGTCGGTTACCTCACTGACCATCCGCTCCTTTTCCTGCAGGTTGAGCGGAAAACGCTGGTCAGGCTCATTCAGAATTCTAAGCACAAGGTTCTGCAGCTGCCCCCGCAGAACATCCCGATCCATGGTGTCCAGCTTGCCGATATCCACCAGGTCAAGAAGCTTGTCGTGAATCTCGGTCTTGAGTTCGAAGTATTCCTCCGGAACCTGGGAGTCATCCACTTCGTATGCTTTACTGGAGGTGTCCAATACTGATAAATTTTTCATCTCTGCTCTACTTCTCATTTAAAAAACCATTTCCATTTACGGCTGCCGTTCTCCGACTCGGGCATAACAGCTTCGGCCAATTCCCGCATATTTCGCGTAAGCCGGTGTCTGCGTCCGATCTGTTCGTAGGGCTTGCCATGGTTTATAGCCGACACCGCGAATTTGTAATCATTGGGAACCCTCCAAAAAATCCTGGTTTTCAAAATTTTCTCGGCTTCTTCGGGGGTCACGTCCGATTTCTTCGCGTAACGGTTTATAATAACCTCAATAGTATCGTCCGGATTGGTGAGTGTTCTCCTTAATATGCCAAGGATTTTATTCGTATTGGCAAGGGATAGAAGGTTGAGCTCGGAAATCAGTAAAACCTTGTCTGACTTCCTGACGTTTTGCTCTATAAATCCATACCCGAAATGCCCGGCGTCAATCACAATCACATCGAACATGCCCTGGAGAAACTTAAGCATCTTATCGGAAATATTCTGAAATTCCGCGGTGTTTCCATTGGAGTTTTCCGGGCCCGGTAGAACCGACAGCCTGTTCGAATAGTGGTGCAAAACACCGCGCAGATAGATCTCATCCACCCGCTTTATGTTCCTGGCCAGATCGATCCAGTGGTATTGCGGCGTAAAGTTCAGGAAAACCGGCAGCTCCCCCAGGCTCATCTTCATTTCCATCAACAGTACGGCTCTGTCCTCTTTAGCCTCGGCCAGGGCCACGGCCATGTTTACCGCGATAGAGGTCGCCCCGGCCCCCCCCTTGCAGCCGATGACAGTAAATATTTTGCCCTCCCGCCGTTCCTTCCCGCGTGTGACCAGGCTTTCCCTGCCTGCCTTTATTTTCTCGAGCCCTCTGGCTAACTCATCCGGGTTCAGAGGCAGAGGCAGAAACTCCTTGACGCCGACTTTGATCGCCCCCAAAAGCACCTGGGGATCCGAACTGGCGGAAAGCACGAAAACATCCCGCACTAGCCCCTTGTCCACCAACTTCTGAACACCCTGGTAGTCCTGCTCCGGATTCTCCCCCAGCTCAAGGATCAGCATATCCGCGCGCATATCCGCCGTCATGTCCATATCCTGGACGGAAAACCCATCAACCGAATTCAAAACACCTATGACCTGGCGTTGAAGGTTTGGGTCATAGATTTTTAAAAGAGTTGGTATCTTTGTATTTGGCATAACATTTTTTACTTTTCAATTTTCTACTAAATTTCTAGTCAATTATTTAACGAGCCCCGGAATACGGCCGTATAAACCAAACCAAGCACCGCT
>JAWOBE010000108.1:0-2505 GCA_046498185.1 Desulfatiglandaceae bacterium
TGTGACGTGTATGCCTCGGACTTAAACCCCGTAGCCTGCATGCTGACCTGGGGCGCGCTCAATATCATCGGGGCTCCGCCGGAAAAATGGGCTGACATCGAAAAAGCCCAGCAAGAGGTGGCAGACGCTGTAGACCGAGAAATAACAGCGCTGGGCATTGAGCATAACAGCCGGGGAGACCGGGCCAAGGCGTATTTGTATTGTCTTGAAACCCGCTGCCCCGAAACCGGCTGGATGGTGCCCATGGCGCCAAGCTGGGTGATTTCAAAAACGCGGAACGTATATGCTCGCCTGATCCCGAAACACAATAAAAAGCGGTTTGAAATCGAAGTGGTTTCCGGTGGAGAGAGCATGGAAATGAAAGCTGCAGAACAAGGTACGGTACAAAACGGTCAGCTCGTGTATGAATTAGATGGAAAGGTTTACCGCACCCCGATTCGTACCCTGCGAGGGGATTATTCAGATGAAAATGGGAATTCTCTCAACCAGCTCCGCCAATGGGGAAAGCATGATTTTAAGCCACGGCCGGATGATATTTTTCAGGAAAGGCTGTACTGCATTCAGTGGATTAAAAAGGAGTCATTGGAAAAATCACGATACGAAACCTATTTCGCAGCGGTTATCGAAGAAGATCTTGAACGAGAAAGACAGGTTGAGCAGATCGTCGAAGAGAATCTGACACAATGGCAGGAGGAGGGATTGGTTCCGGATATGGCGATTGAACCTGGCTATAATACTGATCAACCTATCCGTGAAAGAGGTTGGCGGTACTGGCATCAATTGTTTAACCCCCGACAGATTTTTATGGCGTCTATTTTACTGTCTGAAATTAGAATCTCAGATTGCCCTGCAGAACTTTTAGTAATATTTAATAGTTGTATAGACTATAATAGCAAGCTCTCAAGATGGGTCACTTCTTACGGTGCAGAGGCTGTCAAAACGACTTTTTACAACCAAGCTTTCAACACTCTGTATAATTATGGTGCTAGGGCTTATGAACGGCTCATCAATGTTTTTTTTATTGAATTAGATGAGTTACAGCTTCGTTCTAATAGGCATGTAGCTTGTATTGATACGAAAAACATTAAAGCGTCCTCTGATTTATTTATAACTGATCCCCCCTACGCCGACGCCATCAACTATCACGAAATTACCGAGTATTTCATCGCCTGGCTGCGCAAAAACCCGCCGCCACCTTTCGATGAGTGGACATGGGACTCCCGCCGGGCCCTGGCCATCAAGGGCAGTGGAGAAGACTTCCGCCATTCAATGGTAGACGCCTACAAAGCCATGGCCGAGCATATGCCGGACAACGGTATGCAGTGCGTCATGTTCACCCACCAGGATACCGGTGTCTGGTCAGATATGGTGTCCATCTTCTGGGCTGCGGGGCTCCGTGTAGTGGGGGCTTGGTACATCGCCACGGAGACCAGCACGGCCCTTAGAAACGGCGGGCATGTTCAGGGCACAGTCACCCTTGTCCTCAGAAAGCGGCTCGAAGCGGATTCAAGCTTTAAGCAACGCCTGCTGCCCAAGATCCGCAAGGAAGTCCGGGCACAGATCGATGCCATGATGCGCTTGAATGAAGAAGCCAAAGTCCATGGCAAATCCGTTTTTAATGATTCTGATCTGCAAATGGCTGGGTATGCCGCAGCCCTCAAGGTGCTCACAGGCTATTCCGAGGTCGACGGCAAGGATGTCACCCAACTGGCGCTCCAGCCCCGCCAAAAGGGACAGCGAAGCGTTATCGACGACATCGTGGAATATGCCTCCGAAATCGCCAACAACATTCTGATTCCCGAACGGCTAAAGGAACTCAATACGGACACCTGGGAAGAGATCTCCGGGCTTGAACGGTTTTACCTGCGCATGCTGGCCATTGAGCAGAGCGGGGCCACCAAACTGGACAGTTACCAGAATTTTTCCAAGGCCTTTCATGTGGATTATCAGCCTCTAATGGCCTCGGTCAAACCCAATGCCGCCAGGTTAAAGGGCGCAAAGGATTTCAAACCCCGGGAGCTTGCCGGCGGGGATATCGGTAACACCATGCTGGGAGAGCTGCTCACGGCTATCCAGGAGCTGTTAAACGACAAGGAACCCAAGGTGGTTTTCGGGCAGATCCGCTCCAACCTGGATGATACCTATTTCCAGAAACGGCCCCACCTGCTGGCAATGGCCCAGTATATCCATGATATGCTGATCGGCAGACGCCCCGAAGAGGCCCAGAAGGCCGAAATCATCGCCAACCGCATTCGGAACGAGGGCATTTGAGATGGACCCGGCGGCCATTCACCGATATTCATCCAGAACACACCGGCTGGACCGGACAATGCTCGCCAGGCACCTGAAGAATGCCAACCGTTATCACCGCATCGCCGGGTACTTCACATCCTCCCTGTTTGAAATCGCGGCCGAAGGCCTGGAGGGAATCGATGACGTGCGGATTGTCTGCAACTCCGATGTGCGCGCCGAAGACATCAAAATCGCGCGGGTGCAGGAGGCAAA
>JAWOBE010000152.1:0-25395 GCA_046498185.1 Desulfatiglandaceae bacterium
CATCCGTCTCACCTGGATTGCTCAAATTGGCGGTGAAGGTGACGCCCTCGGCGTTTTCATCCACATCCTCAACACTCAGGCTCACCGTGGTGGTGTCGATGGTATCGGTGATTTGGGCCGTGGCCGTGGCGGCGCTGAAATCCACTGCCTCGAAATTGCCCCCGGTCACCTCGCTCACCGTGGCCGTGATGGTGTCCGGATCGATGTAGACGTCGGGATCGGCGGTGCTCACAAACAACGTCCCGGTGGTCTGCCCTGCGGGAATGGTAATGTCGCCGAGATCGGTGGCAATCGTCACATCGGTCTCGCCCGGATTGCTCAACGTGGCGGTAAAGGTGACGCCATCGGTATCCTCATCCACATCACCGGCAGCCATACTCACGGTGGTGGTATCAATGGTATCTTGAATCAACGTCTCGGTGGGCGTGGTGTCGTAAACAACATCATCGTAACCGCCGCCATCGGTGTTTTCTATGGCTGCGAAAACCGGACCCGCATCAATGTAGGGGTCGTCCGAAGGGGCGTCAATAGTCGTGCTGCCGGTGGTTTCACCCACGGGAATTTCAAGGGTCGAGCCATTGGTCAAGGTGATCACCAGCGGAGACCCTGCCGGTGGATTGTCCACGGTGGCCGTGTAAATAATCTGACCCCCCTCATAGACGTCACCACCGGCCTCCAGAGTTACCGTAGCGATGTATGGTGCGGGTTCCTCAGTACCTCCTTCTCCTTCCAGCGGTTCGACGGTCTCTCCCGGTCCGAGGCCGATGGTTTCCGCGCCGCTTTCCGGGACGACCTCGTCGCCGGTCGGTTCGAAAACGACCGTGGGGTGGCCGCCGCCGCTGTCGGTCTCGCCGCCGGCGGCGGTGGGCTCAAGTTCAATATCTCCTTCCCCTTCAAGGAGGGCCTGCTGTATTTCTTCCACTTCAGCGGTCGCTTCTGCAATTTCACCAGGCGTTACCGGCTGGAAGACATCCTCATCGATCACGATATCGCTCATCCGGCCGATGTCCAGATGGACCGGCGGAGGGCCTTCAAGTAAGATGGAAACGGTTCCGTCGTCCTCTGTCACTATGCGATCAAAAGCAAAAACAGGGCTGTTTACCGTGAGGATCCTCACCGTTCCGTCGGGAGATATGGCCTTTACCTTTCCGTAGAGGATAAAAACTTTACCGACAACCTCATTCGCTCCTGAAGTCTGTACACCTGATGTGTTTGCCATCATCGAATCTCCTTTTAAAATTAATAACTCCCATTTGGGAGTTTTACGTAGTCATCTTTCTTATGTTGATAATGAACTTAGTGGCTTTCTTCCATCGTGTCTATTGTACCTTGGTACAGGTTCACGCAAATTTTCCGACCATCCTGGTATCCTTATGTTTACTGCGAAGACGTCTGCCACTTGACCCTGGTACCGCTCGGTGTTAAAGTTAAAAAAATCAACAGTCTTCAGGCTTGATCCAGGGCCATGATTTTACAAAATCTTTTATCGGGGATCCGCGATGACAGATATCAATGAAGAGGTTCCGCGCCGGGATGCATACGATGATTTCCTGGGCGATGTTGGCGATCACGGCCGAGACGAAGCTGATGTTCCCGGGCAAGCGGCTCATGGCAGCGATATCCCGGTGAACGTCGGCGCCCGGCTGAAGCAGGTCCGCGAGCAGCGTGGGTTGAGTCTTTCGGATATTTCGACCCGGACCGGCCTGGATGAAGTTTTCCTCGCGCAGGTGGAAGCGGGTGAAATTTCTCCTCCGCTCGGATCCGTGATCAAACTTTCGAAGGCGTTGGATATGAAGATTGGCTATTTCATTTCCGGTGAAGAGGATAAACCCTACACGATCGTCAGGGTGGATGATCGCAAGGTGGTTTCGCGTTACGAATCGGAGAAGAACAAGCAGTATGGATATGAATACGAATCGCTCGCACCTCACAAAAAGAACCGCCACATGGATCCTTTCCTGGTGACCTTGAGCCCGGCGTCAACCGAACATGAAAGGTCGACTCACGAGGGGCAGGAATTCATTTATGTGATCCGAGGGTCAATGGAGGTGCGCCTGGCCGACGAGGTACATGTCCTGGGCCCGCGTGACTGTATTTATTATGACTCCACCGTTCCTCATCTGGTCAAATGCCACGGGAATGAAGAAACCAAGATCCTTGCCGTCCTTTACACGGAAAAATAGCATGGGATTCAGTTTTTACCGGGATACAACGGAAGGAGTTGTTTATGATTGTTTTTGAGCTTGAATGCGGTCAAGGCCACCGGTTCGAAGGGTGGTTTGACGACGCTGAAGCTTTTGAATTGCAGCTCAGCGGGGGTATGATTGTATGCCCCTATTGTGAAGATACCTACATCCGTAAAGTTATGTCTCCGGTGGCGGTCAAAAAATCAGCGTCCGGCACTTTTCCTCAGAAGACACAGGGAATCGATTATCATAGGCTCGCGACGGAGATGGTTAAGTATATGAAGGATAATTTTGAAGATGTCGGCACCGATTTTACCGCCGAAGCGCTGAAAATGCATTACGGCGTAACCGAGAAGAAGAATATCCGGGGGTCGGCCACGGCCGAAGAAGAAGAAACCTTGAAAGAAGAAGGCATTGAATTTCACAAGGTAATGGTTCCGAAGATCGAAGAGGACAAAACGAATTGATATCGTTAATTTCTTTTCGGTACTTCCGGATATGTTATGAACTCAGGAGGCTGTTAGATGGCGAAAATTAAAAAGGCGATTATCAGTGTTACCGATAAAACCGGCGTGGTCGAGTTCGCGCGGGAAATCTCGGCGATGGGCGTGGATATACTATCAACCGGCGGAACCGCCAAGGCTTTGCGCGAAGGAGGGGTGGAAGTCACCGATATTTCGGCTTACACAGGTTTTCCGGAAATGATGGACGGACGCGTCAAGACCCTTCATCCGAAGGTTCACGGCGGTTTGCTGGGGCTTAGAGACAACCCCGAGCACAAACGTATGATGGATGAGCATGGGATAGCACCTATAGATATGCTTGTCGTTAATCTTTATAGATTCGAAGATACCGTGGCCAAGGAAGGCGTGGGGCTGGAGGAGGCGATCGAGAATATCGATATCGGGGGCCCTGCTATGCTGAGGTCGTCGGCGAAAAATTTCAAATTCGTGACCGTGGTGGTCGATCCCGCCGATTACGGACCTGTGATTGATGAAATGAAGGCGTCGGGTGGAGAAACGTCTCTTTCGACCAGGTTCAGGCTCGCCCGAAAGGTTTTCGCCCTGACTCATCGATATGACGGTGCGATCAGTGACTATCTGAATTCTGTAGATCTGTAGAGTTTTCTTCGGTTCTGGTTTCTTTTTCCGGACAGGGCATGTTTTTGTGAACCAGCATGCCCTTTTTTGTGCATAAAACGGCTTGGAAGGTTCGGCAGCTGCCGGATCCGTCCAGAGCCTCTTCATCGGGCCATGCCGCGTATTTGCAGGTGTGATCGCAGAAATGCACCGGTTGTTTCCTCCGTTTCGGAAAAAGCGCTGTCAGGGTTTTATCCACGAAGCCAGCAAAAACGCGCCGGTTTCCGGCATCTTTTGCTGTTGGTTCATTTCTATTTCCCTGGCACGCTCCGGTTCTTCGTTTTTTTCGAAATGCACCGCGGTTTCACACCTGCATCCCACCGTGGTGAGAGCCATCATTTCCTGCGGGGACCTGAAATAGATTTTTTTGAAGATGTCATGGCCTTTTTTGCCCGCTTCGGTGCGGCGGTGCGCCCAAGGGCTCAGGCTGTTCAATGTGGCCACGAGTACCGCCCCCCCCGATTTGGTAACCCGAAACAATTCCGCGACAGCGCTTTCAGCATCGTCGATGAATTCAATTGCGGTTACGGAAACGGCTTTGTCGAAAGACTCATCTGCGAAAGGAAGTGCGGTCATATCACCTGCGACCGGGGTGAACCGGCGGCTGGAAAGTTTCCTTGCAGCGCGTGCAACCATTGGGTATGAAAGTTCCAGCCCCACGACATCAGCTCCGGCATCCAAAAAATCCGCGGTGAATATGCCGGTTCCACATCCGGCGTCAAGAATCCTTTCTCCGGGTGCTGGTTCGAGGTGCTTCATCACCAGCCGGCCTTCGAATTCCTTTATAAGCCCGCCTATCGGCGTTTCGAACCATTTATCGTATTTTTCCGGCCACTCGTCGAAAATCTGTTTTTCTTTCATTTTTTATACTCTGCCTATTTCCACTAAAATTTCCAGGAAAATTTTATAGAACCTCTCGTTTTCCGCGATTGCAGTCTTTAAAATGGCGGCCAGTTTGTCAATGTCCTTTTCGTTTACAACCAGATTCGCACTGAATGAATAGGCCGTCATGTTGTCCTTGGTTTTGAATTTATGCCCGATCAACGTCAGAAACATCCTTCGTCGGATGCTCATCGACTGGCGGTTTATGTATTCGAGGATGGGGTTTTGGGCGGCGGGATGTCCATCGAAGCCGTCTGTAAGGAGCAGGAGGTCAAAATGATGGAATCGGAGCCTGCCGAAGGCCTCGGTAGTGCTTTCCACTTCAAGGCCCTGATAGCCCAGCGACTCTACGGCAGTCTTAAGCGCTTCGACATCGGATTTTTCCCCGGCCATAACCATGGCCAGTTTTTTTCCTTCCTCGAAAGTGTCAGGCGCCAGGTAGTCTTGGTCATAATATTCTTTTTCGAATACTGCTTCATCCTCGAGTACGGTCGGTGTCTCTCCGGATTCCTGCTCATGGGGTTGGATAATTATCCTGTGTTTGCATTTCGGACAACTGATCGCCACACGACGGTTCGGTGGAAGCTTGTCGTCTGGGATATTAAAGCGCGTATTGCAGTTTTCGCAGGTTACTTCCATCGATCGCTCCAATCTCATAATTCAAATGGACAATCATCCCTGTTTCCCGTAGTTTTCATCTATGCTGAGACCTTCAATGCTCGTGGTTTTCTCTCCACGCGAGGCTTTAACTTGATCTATGGTGCGTCTTACGACAGCTCGGTGTGAAGCGTAGCTCAAGGCTGTATTCTCGTCTATTTCCCCTTGCTTGAAGAGATTGGAAATACATTGGTCGAAGGTCATCATGCCAAAGGCTTGGCTGGCTTCTATGATCTCATAAAATGTCTTGCCTTCAGTTTCTCCGTGCAGGATGGTGTCCTTGACCCTCATGTTTGTCCCCATGATCTCGAAGGCAGCTGCCCTTCCACCTTTCAACTTTGGCAGCAGCCTCTGGCAAGCTATCCACCGGACCGTGTCGGCGAGTCGTATTCGAATCTGGTTTTCCTCCTGCTGTGAGAACATTCCTACGATTCTGTTTACGGTCTGGCCCGCATCCACCGTGTGAAGCGTACTTATCACGAGGTGGCCGGTTTCCGCCGCGGCAAGGCCTATTTCCACGGTTTCCCTGTCGCGCATTTCTCCAACGACGATTACCTTCGGGGCCTGGCGTAGCGCGGCCCTTAATCCTGATGCAAAGGAGTCGAAATCGGCACCTAGTTCCCTTTGGTTGAAGGTCGCCACTTTCTGGGAGTGAACGAACTCCACCGGGTCCTCGAGAGTCACCACATGAATTGGTAGTGAATCGTTGATAGCATCGAGCATGGCGGCAATGGACGTGGATTTTCCGCTTCCGGTAGCCCCGGTGACAAGGATGATTCCGTTTTTTTCTTCGATCATCCTGGAGAAAGCCATTGGAAGATTCAGCTCCTGGATTGTTGGAATTTTCTGGGCGAGCCGGCGCATTACCACAGAGTAGCTACCTTTCTGCGAGAATACATTCACCCTGAACCTGGCCTTATCTGACAGCTGGTAGCTGGAATCACAGGAACCCTCGGTCAGCAGTGTTCTCGTAAGCCGTCGATCTCCGTTCATCAGGTTGAGGGCGAGAATTTCGGTTTGAAACGGCGTAATTTTTTCGATGGGCGGTATCATGTCCACAGGCTTAAGCCGGCCGTAGGATTC
Organism: Desulfatiglandaceae bacterium; assembly: GCA_046498185.1. GTDB lineage: Bacteria > Desulfobacterota > DSM-4660 > Desulfatiglandales > Desulfatiglandaceae > CAYXDR01. The sequence goes on from JAWOBE010000152.1 coordinate 5,948, forward strand.
CACCTGAAATGGCTTGCCCACCGTCATGTTGAGATCGGAGACGTCCTCCTGGGATTCGAGCATTCTGGTCAGTATATGATCCACTTGTTGTTTTCTCATGCGTCCTCCAGTATGCGGGCCGACATTCTTCCTATATATTATACCTCGGTGAAGTCGGAAGGCGGATTGTTGAGGAAACTCACAAATTTTGATTTTTCAACGGATTTTAAATACGCTTCCTCAGGGTTGATCATTTTTTTCTGGAGAAAGTTCATGATTGCGTCGTCCAGGGTCTGCATCCCGTATTTTTTGCCGGTTTGGATCATGGAGGGTATCTGGAAGGTTTTTCCTTCGCGGATCAGATTGCGGATCGCCGGCGTGGCGATCATGATCTCGAGAGCTGCGCATCTGCCCTTTATGTCGATGCGTTTGAACAAATTTTGAGCGATCACCGCCCTCAGCGCGTCCGAAAGGGTGCTCCTCATCTGCTCCTGCTGGCTGACCGGGAAGACTTCAATGATTCTGTCCACCGTTTTCGCGGCGCTGCTCGTGTGAAGCGTTCCGAACACCAGGTGGCCTGTGGACGCCGCCTCCACTGCAAGAGCAATCGTTTCCAGATCACGCATTTCGCCTACCAGTATGATGTCCGGGTCCTCCCTGAGTGCCCCTCTCAACGCCGCGGCGAAAGTCCTTGTGTGAAGCCCCACTTCCCTGTGGTTTACGATTGCCCGATTGCTTTTGTGAACGAATTCGATGGGGTCTTCTACCGTAATGATATGATCCTTCCTCGTTTGATTGGCTTCATCTATTATTGCGGCAAGAGTGGTGGATTTGCCGCTGCCCGTAGGACCTGTTACGAGTACCAGCCCGCGTGGAAGACTGGCCAGTTTACGCACCACCGGGGGAAGCCCGAGTTTTTCACATGTAAGGATCGTGGAGGGGATTTGCCTGAAAACAGCGGCGACACCGTTTTGCTGCATAAAAAAATTAGCACGATAGCGGGCGAGCCCGGGAATTTCATAGGCAAAGTCAACGTCTCCGCTTTCTTCGAAAACCTTGATTTTATCTTCCGGGGCTATTTCATACAGCATGGCTTTAAGGCCGTCGGTTTCCAATTGACGGAATTTCACCCGCTCCAGCTCACCACGGATCCGCAGCACGGGCTGCTGGCCGGAAACCAGATGAAGGTCGGATGCGCCCTGTTCGTTCATCAGTTTGAAGAAAGCATCTATTTGTGCCACACTATACCTCTCCGAGATGGTTGGTGGATTCAAATGCCAAAAAGGCCTGCAAAAAGGGCAATATGGCTTGGTACAATTCGCACTGGAACATTATACATACTGAAGGGCTCCGTTCAACTCAATTTTTTACAGATCCATCTTCATCACCGGTGTTGACAAGCGGCGAATGCGCTAGGATAATCGCGCAAAATTTTGATTCGATATGTTTTTCAAGCTTTTTACGGCGGGAGGAGGTACATGGTGCGGAAAAAAGTATCGATAGTGGATTTACAGAACAAGAAAGCCGAGGGGCGGAAGATCACGATGATAACGGCCTATGACCACCCCACGGCGAGACTGGTCGATGAAGCCGGATTCGACACCATTCTCGTGGGAGACAGCCTGGGCATGGTCGTACTGGGTTATTCATCAACAGTCCCTGTTACGATGGATGAAATGCTTCATCACTGCAAGGCTGTATGCAGGGGGGCCGGCGGGTGTTTCGTGATCGGAGACCTTCCGTTTATGTCATATCAAGTAAGCATTGAAAAGGCGGTGGAAAACGCCGGCCGTTTGATCAAGGAGGCGGGTTGTGACGCAGTGAAGCTGGAAGGCGGAGCCGAAATGGGGGATGTAGTGAAGGCCATCGTGGATGCCGGCATCCCTGTCTGCGCCCACATCGGGCTCACGCCCCAGAGTGCGACAAAGCTGGGAGGCTTCAAGGTCCAGGGGAAGGATCTCGAGGGCGCGAGGGAATTGATCGCTTCGGCGCAGGAGCTTGAAAAGGCAGGTGCCTTCATGGTGGTGATGGAGTGTATCCCGGAGCAAGTGTCAGAAAAGATAACCAATCTGTTGAAAATTCCGACGATCGGAATAGGGGCCGGTATTCACTGTGACGGCCAGGTGTTGGTTTATCACGACGCCGTGGGTCTTTTCGAGAGGTTCACACCGAAGTTTGTCAAGCGGTACGCCGAGATTTCGCCTTTGATCAGAGATGCGCTCTGCCGTTTCAAGGAAGATGTTGAGCAGCTCGGGTTTCCAGGGCCGGAGCATTCTTTCATCATGGAAAAGGAAGAAGCCGGGCGGTTGTAAGCCGGCAGCACATCTAACGATGTCATAAACTGGGTTATCATGAAAAAAATGAACGAGCCGGCCGGGTATATCGAAGTGGACATGTTTTCGAGCGATGTGGATGATGAATCCCATCCCGAGGCGGCGGCCTTTCGGGAACTGCTTGAAGCTGTAGCATCCGAGTACGACTGCACCCTCTGTTCGTTCGAGATTCGGAAGGGGACCGCGGTTTTTTCGTTCGACAGCGAGGATCTGACTGCCGAAATTTTGAAATTGCTTCAGCAGGATTGAAACGATGAACCTTGATCACATCGCCATCGTGCTTCACAGGCCTCAAATACCGGAAAACATTGGTGCGGCGGCACGCGCTATGAACAACATGGGACTCAGGCGCCTGATATTGTCGGCACCCGAAAACTGCGACCTTTCCCGCGTTGTGAAAATGGCCACCGGAAGCTCAATAGACATCATAGAACAGATGGAGGTTTACGATAATCTGGAGCATGCACTCGGCCCCTTTAACTTCGTCGCCGGCACCACGGCCCGCACCGGTTCCCACCGTCCGCCGATGACTTCCCCCCGTGCGCTTGCCGTCGAACTTTCTGCTATATCCGAGTTGAACCATGCGGCCGTCCTGTTCGGTCCGGAAGACCGCGGGCTGGCAAATGCCGACCTCAGGGTTTGCCATACGATCGTGCGTATACCCACATCAGGCTTTACATCCATCAACCTCGCCCAGGCGGTAATGATCCTATGTTATGAGCTCCTGATGGCTTCGGGGGAACCTGCTGCTAGATCCATCCCCCGGTTGGCCGATGGATTCGAATTGGAAGGCATGTATTCGCATCTCAAGGAGGTTTTGCTGAAGATCGGTTTCATCGACCGGCAGAATCCGGACCATTGGATGTTGAATCTGCGCCGTTTTTTTTCCCGCATTCAACTGCGTGCACGGGAAGTGCGGGTGATAAGAGGAATCTGCCGGCAGATGGATTGGTACACCGAACAGATGAAAAAGGGAAAGGACAACTTATGAGCCGAATGGAACCGACTGTCGAATCGATGACAAATGAAGAACTCGCGCGGTTCGCGGTGGATCTTTTCCATCGCATAGCTGTGCATCATGGCCTGTGGTTCACAGAAATCATTCACCAGATGGGCATGGAAAAGGCACTGGGGGTGATGGAAGAAGCTTATTCCCGGAGCTATGATGTGCAGATGAAAAGACTCGGGAGGTTTTTCGGCTTTGAAATGAAAGAAGGGGTGCCAGCTCCGCTCGCTGCGCTGCCGCGGGAGTCACTGCTTACTTTGACAGAAGAGATCGCAAAAAATTGGCTTGCAAATGACGGACTGTGGTTTCAGGCTGTCGAATTCGACAGCGGCATGTTCGATGCCAAGCGGTGCAACGATTCATGTTGGGCGAGGTTTTCTCCGTTCGAGGCATGGTCTATAAAACGGTTCCTCGGGCTTCCGAAGGCAGGCGGCCTCAAGGCACTGAAAACGGCGTTGGGTCACCGTCTCTATGCAAGGATCAACAGGCAGTCGATCGTCGAAGAGAGCGAAAACAGCTTCGTATTTATGATGAATGAATGCAGGGTGCAGGCGGCGCGCAAGAGGAAAGGCCTCCCGGATTATCCTTGTAAATCCGCTGGCATAGTGGAGTACCCTTATTTCGCCAGTGCCGTCGATCCGCGGATTCGGACGGAATGCGTGGGTTGCCCGCCTGACGAACATCCCGATGAGTGGTTCTGTGCGTGGCGTTTTACGCTGACCGATGGGGACGAATCCACCGCCTGAAGCTGACATTTCAATGGTGCAGATCGAAATAAGTGCCTTTAAATTTTTGAATTGTGTATTATAGTGAGCAGCGGTCGGGAAAGGAGGGCGCGCTGGTGCTGCCCTCTTTTTTTGATTTTGAAGTTGTAAAATGCCGCCTGATCCGGGAACCAGAACTTATTGAAAAGACTGAATCCCCCGACACATATTCTTGCCGGGGAATGACGGCAGGACCACTTTTGTTGGCTTCGTAAAAGTGCCATCCCCGCCTTATCGGTGTCGGGATCGAAAAGGTCGCTAGTCAATTTCCTATACCGGCAGCGTCCCCGACCCCGAGGGACAGGGTTGTTTTGACTTTTTACGATTTCATCACTTTTTACGAATTCATCAATAATATTGTCAGTATGAAAACGTATATGATAAACGGCGATAAAGCGCGGCGCGCCGTTTGCGTCCGCAGCCGATATGAGGATTGGATATGTCGGAAGGTATTAAAGTTAAAAGAAATATAGGAATAAGTGCCCATATTGATAGCGGTAAAACTACTCTTACCGAAAGAATCCTTTATTACACTAAACGTATCCATGCGATGCACGAGGTCAGAGGCAAGGACGGTGTGGGTGCCACCATGGATTCGATGGAGCTGGAGCGGGAGCGCGGAATAACGATTTCGTCCGCAGCCACCCATTGCGAGTGGGCCGGGCACCAGATAAACGTGATCGATACGCCGGGGCATGTGGATTTCACCATCGAGGTGGAGCGGGCGCTCAGGGTGATGGACGGAGCGGTGTTAATTCTTTGTGCGGTTGCAGGAGTTCAGTCTCAGTCGATAACGGTGGACAGGCAGATGAACCGCTACAAGGTGCCGCGGATCGCGTTTATAAATAAATGCGACAGGTCCGGGGCCGATCCGTTAAAGGTCGCCGGCCAGCTCGGGAGTAAACTGAACCACAACCCGGTTCTTATGCAGATTCCAATAGGCTCTGAAAACAATATGAATGGGGTCGTGGACCTGATTTCGATGAAAGCTCTTTATTTTGAAGGCTCGAGCGGTGAAGCTTTGATTTCAAAAGAGATTCCCGGCGAACTTTTGGAAAAGGTTGCGGCCAAAAGAGAAGAGCTTATAGATGCCGCTTCGATGTTTTCCGATGATCTCATGGAGGCTGCGTTGGAGGATAATGTTCCCGAGGATCTGCTTATAGACGCGGTGCGTAAGGGAACCATCTCGCGTCAATTGACGCCGGTTTTTATGGGCTCCGCTTACAAGAACATCGGTGTTCAGTGTGTGCTGGACGGTGTTGTCAGATACCTGCCGTCTCCGGCAGAGGTCGAAAACGTGGCTTTTGACCTGGCGGACAGTGAGAAGGAGATCGTGCTTGAACCCGATCCAAAAAAACCGCTGGTGGCGCTGGCCTTCAAGCTGGAGGTCACCCCGTACGGCCAATTGACATATTTGAGAATATACCAAGGCCGGATCAGGAAGGGCGATGAGATGTTCATATCCCGCTCCGGTAAAAAAATCAAGGTGGGCCGCCTGGTCCGGATGCATGCAGATGAAATGGAAGAAATAGAACAGGCGGAAGCCGGTGGGATCGTTGCACTTTTTGGTGTGGATTGCCATTCCGGCGATACGTTTACCGACGGTTCGATTAACTACAGCATGTCGAGCATGTTTGTCCCTGAGCCCGTGATTTCTCTATCTGTGGCGCCCGTCGACACCAAGTCACAGAATAACATGGCGAAAGCCCTCAACCGGTTTACGAAGGAGGACCCTACTTTCAAAAGTTATGTAGACAATGAGAGCGGGGATACGATTATCTCCGGGATGGGGGAGCTTCATCTGGACGTCTACCTGGAGCGCATGAGGCGGGAATTCAAGGCTTCGGTCGTCACCGGCATGCCCCAGGTGGCCTACAGGGAAGCGATAACCGCGAAGGCCTCTTTCGACTATACCCATAAAAAGCAAACCGGTGGCTCCGGGCAGTTTGGCCGGGTGGCCGGGTTTATTGAACCCCTTGATGAAGGAGTTTATGAATTCATAAATGAAGTTAAGGGCGGGGCGATCCCGACGGAATTTATCCCGGCCGTGGATAAAGGTTTTCGCTCCTGTCTAAGCAAGGGTGGGTTGGTAGGCTACCCGATTACCGGCGTAAAAGTGACTGTAAACGATGGAAAGTCCCACAGTGTGGATTCATCGGAAATGGCGTTTTCCCAGGCGGCGGTGGGAGCTTTCAGGAGTGTGTATACGAAGGCGGCCCCTGTGCTTCTTGAGCCTATAATGAGAGTGGCCGTCGAAAGCCCGACCGAGTTTCAGGGAAATGTCATGGGCTCGATAACCCAGAGAAGGGGTATGATAACCAGTACGATGGAGGACGGCCTTTTCACCACCGTGGAGGCCGATGTCCCCTTGGCTGAAATGTTCGGTTACGCCACCCATCTGCGGTCGTTGACCCAGGGTAAGGCCGAGTTCACAATGGAATTTTCGCGCTACGCTAAAGTTCCCGAATCCCTGGCAGAAGAGTTGAAGACACGCCTCAGGGAAAAGGCGAAGGGAGAGAGGAAATGAAGAATATTTTATTGTCCAGGAGCCCTTTGAGGATACTTGAAAGGGCCTCGGGGGAAAGTATCGGGCCTGGCCGGATGGGGGTCCTGATCGCTCGTGCCGGTGTAGGGAAGACGGCCTGCCTGATTAATATCGCTCTTCATAAATTGATGGAGAACTGCAAGGTTGTTCATGTCAGCGTCGGAGAAGGCCCTGAAAAAATTCATGCTTACTATCAGGTGCTGTTGAACGAGCTGATAACTGCATGCAAAATGAAGGACGATGATGATTTCCGACAGTTGGTGGAGAGCAACAGGGTGATTCTCGCGTATGTGAATAAAAGTTTCGAACTGGGGCGACTCAGGGTGCAACTGGAGAATTTGAAGGAAGCCCTGGAATTTTCTCCGGACGTGCTCTTGGTGGACGGGGTGGATTTTGTATCGGCAGCCCCCGAGTTTTTCAAGGATTTTGCGACGCTTGCCGGGGATCTCAAGGCGGAGGCCTGGTTCTCGGCGTTATCTCATCGTCATATCTCCGAGGTTAATAAAAGGGGCGTTCCCTATCCGTGCGACAAATTTGACGATATGTTTTCGGTTATCCTTCACCTGCAGCCGGAAGAAGGCGGATTGTACCTGAAGCTTCTCAAAGATCAAGAAAACGATTCGGTTTCGGGGCGCAAGGTTCGGCTCAATCCTTCCACTTTTATGATAGCGGACGGCTGATATTCAAATGTCCGTCTGAAAAAAGGGAGGCAGTAGACTGATGAGTGAAAGTCTGCAAATTTTTATAGGGATTGTACTTCTCATAGGGGTGTTTCTGTTCAGCCGGGTTGTGATGGGATGGCGCATCAAGCGCGCATGCCAGCAAATTTTGAAAGATCTGGAATCGAAAAGCGCCTTCGATCCTTTTTCTGCTGTTGAATTGCCCTATGCTAAAGCACGATTTATTAACATAGGGCTCCGTGACTTCAGGCCTAAGGCGCTGCAATACATGATTCAGCATGAAGTTATCGGGATGACAGATACCGGGCGTTACTACCTTAAACCGGCATGGAAAAATGTGAGGCAGGATTAAAAGTTACTTCCGCTCGGGGATTTTTTGCTCCTTCGGCGGGAAATGTTTTTTCAAATATTTTTCGGCGAAATTCAGATGGGAAAGCACTGCTCGGCGGGCCTTGCCAGGGTTTCTCTCTTTGATTGCCTCCACGATTGAAGCGTGCTGTTTCAACAGCATGATCTTGTTTTTTTCATCGGCAAGCATCACTTTCCGAGTCATGGTCTGAGCGTGCCGCAGTTGCTCCAGCAAGGTGAAGGCAAGGTGCGCCAGCACCGTGTTGTGGGTGGCGCGGTAGATGGCGAGATGTAGTTTCACGTCAGAGTCAACTCCAAGTTCGTCCCTTTCGAAGTCGTTTTTAATTTGGTTGCAGATTTCTTCCAGCTCCTTGAGCTCTGTTTCGGTTGCGACTTTACTAGCTGTTGCCGCCGCCCACGATTCGAATATCTTTCGTATTTCAATCAACTGGAAAATCATCGATGCATCGTTGTCGAGCGCTTTAGCCAGCGGGTTGTAGAAATCGGGGCTTGCGAATGATTTCACCCGCACCCTGTGCCGTTGCAGGATTTCCAGAAAACCCATCGCTTCGAGGGTCTTGAGAGCTTCTCTAAGAGGGGGGCGACTAACTCCGAAGTTTTGAGCCATCTTTCGTTCGGAAGGCAGCGTGTCTCCCGGCTTCAGGCGGCCCTCCTTTATCAGCTGGACGATCTGAGTCACTATTTGATCGGAAAACCTTTTATGAGTAAGCGGTTTAAACATGATCCATCCTTGACGGCGTCGTAAAAAGTCAAAACAACCATGTCCCTCGGGGTCGGGGTCGCTGTCGGCATCGGTATCGGACGTTGATTGGCGGCGTTTTCGACCCCGATCCCGACCCCGACGCCGATAAGGCAGGGATGCTACTTTTTACGAGGCCATCATCCTTGCCAGGCGGGGAAATCTGCAAGCCCGCTCCGTTTAAAACCCCAAATGAACTGATTTAAAATAGAAGTCGTTAAAATTTTTGTCAAGTGGTATCTGGTAATACCAGTTTTTAAATTCTATCATGTTGTATTTGTAACGTTCTTTTTTATTTTTTAACGATAAATTACAAAGAGTTATAATTTTGAAAATCTTTTCTTGACAGAATTAAGGCATTAAGCTATCAGTATTACCAAATACCAAAATAGTGCCGGTCGCCTGATTTTGTTGCATAGTATAACGCTGTATGGGAGGCCGGATCACGAGGAGACGGGGTGCATTATGAATAGAAAAACGACGAAAGAGATTCTCTCCGAAAGAGGGGCTCGCAGCAAGCGTACGCCGTTGTATGATGAAAAAGCTCTGGCTGAGATCAAAGAGCGTTTTGCCGGTTGGGCCGAGGAGCGGGTCGGAGGGCTGGACGGGCCCGGTTGGAAAAAGACGCCTCGGACGGTGCTTGGCTCCGAGATCCCGAGAGAGTTGGTTTATACGCCACTCAGCATTGAAGGAACCGACTATTTTGACGACCTGGGAAACCCTGGCGAACAACCGTATACGCGGGGAATTCATCCGACAATGTACCGGGGGCGCGAATTTACGATGCGGCAGTTGACCGGGTTCGGTTCGCCGGAAGACACCAATGCGCGGATGCGGTTTATGCTGGATCACGGGGCTACAGGCCTGAACATTCTTTTCGATATCCCGACAATCCAGATGTACGACTCGGATGACCCGCTGAGCCAGGGGCAGGTCGGTATGTCCGGTGTCTGCATAGACTCTGTGGATGACATGGCGCGATTATTTGATGGTATACCGCTTGATGAAGTGACGGTTTCAATTGTCACCCATTATCCATCCAATACCGCGATTTTGTTCCCCATGTTTCTTGTGCTTGCCGAGGAACGGGGCATCCCGTGGGAGAAACTCCGTGGCAGCGTTCAGAACGATACCACGCTGGAGGAAATCATTCGCAGCGGCGCGGAATATACCCCGCCGAAGGATTGTTTCCGGGTCCAGTGCGACAATATAGAGTTTATCCGTCAAAATGTGCCTAAGTGGAATTTTATCACGCTCAACGGATATAACCTGAGAGAATTCGGAACGTCCGGTGTGACCGAGATGGCCGTTGCGGTGGCTAACGGCATCGAAACACTCGAGGAAATGGTCCGCCGCGGTCACGATGTGGATTCGATCGCCGACCGCCTGGCTTTTTTCTGGTCGCCCGCAAACGACTTCTTCGAGGAGGTGGCGCGGCTCAGGGCGGTGCGGAGGCTCTGGGGCAGGATTATGACGTACCGCTTCAATGCACGGACGGACCGGGCTAAGTTGATGCGCTGTCATGTGCAGACTTCGGGTGCATGCCTGGTTCAGCAGGAACCCCTCAACAATGTTGTGAGATCCGCCTATCATGCGCTTTCTGCGGTTTTCGGCGGCGCCCAGTCCCTGCATGTGGATTCCTACGACGAAGCATATTCCGTTCCCACCGAAGAGGCTGCGCTGCTGTCCCTCAGGACCCAGCAGATCATCCAGACCGAGACCGGCGTCACCGAAGTTGTGGATCCCCTCGGAGGTTCATTCTATGTGGAGGCCCTCACAAACGAGATCGAGTCGCGTATCCTGGATGAGCTGGATGAAATAGAGACCGCCGGAGGATATGTGGCTGCAGTGGAATCCGGTATGCTGCACAAGCGGATCACGGATTATTTTTCGCGCCAGCAGCGCGAGTTGGACACCGGGGAGATCAAGGTGGTCGGTTACAACGCATTTCGTTCAGAAATAAAGCCTCCCCCGATAAACGTATTCCGGTATCCTGAAGGGGTAGAGGAGCGCCAGAGGGAAAGGCTTTCCCGCCTGAGGGCGAATCGGGACAACGATGCTGTTTCCAGGACCCTTTCGGCATTGCGGGATGCGTGCAAAAGCGGAGAGAACATCGTACCGCGTTCCATCGAATGCGCCAGGGTAAGGTGCACGGAAGGCGAAATGTTCAAGGTGTTCAAAGAGGCGTTCGGCCTTTGGAACCCTCCTGCGCTCTGGTGATTCGTGGCGTGGTGTGGAATTTTAATCCTGATATCAGAGAGAGGTAAGCCTGCAAATGAAAAGAAAAATAAAGGTGCTTCTCGCGAAGCTGGGCCTGGACGTTCATAACAGAGGATTGATCACGGTGGCTAAAGTCCTGCGCAATGCCGGTATGGAGGTGGTTTATATCGGAAACGCCCTTCCCTCGATGATCTTGAACTCGGCTGTCCAGGAAGATGTGGACGTTGTGGGGGTCAGTTCGCTGGGCGGAGCCCATCTGACTCTGGGAGGCCCGTTGGTGAAAGAGGCCGGTGAAAAAGGGTTGACAGAACGCATGGTATTTCTGATCGGCGGGGTGTTTGCACCTGCTGACGGCGAGGAGCTGCGCCGCCAGGGATTTGACGGGATATTTACTCCGGGTGCTACCGAGGAGGAAATCGTATCGTCGGTCAAGAAGTTGGTTTCAGATAAAAGAAATCCGGAGAAATGATTTTTAAAAACAGCTGTTAGCTATTAGCTGTTAGCTCTTGGCTTAATTGTTCAGGATATTTAGAAAAAGGAGTGGAGTGATGGAAATCAAATGGCCGCCTCAGTATGATAGGAATTATCGCCCCGTCGCCGACGAGCCTTACTGGAACAGGGAAGTGGAGACAATGGATCCTCAGCTGAGAGAGGAACGGGTAATCCTGCCGAAATTGAAGGCCCAGCTTTCCTATGCCTATGAAAATTCGCCGTTTTACCGTCGTAAATGGGAAAATGAGGGTATCCATCCGGGCGATATAAAAACACTCGAGGACTTTGAACGGATGCCGTTTGTGACGAAGCAGGAAATCCGTGAGGACCAGGCGGAGCATCCTCCGTTCGGAAGCAACCTCTGCATTCCGCCGGAAAAAATTGCGAGAATACAGGGTACCTCCGGCACCACCGGAAAGCCAACGGTGTTCGGTATCGGGGCCGGAGATATGGCCCGAATCGGAGAGGCCCATGCCAGGGCCATGTGGAGTTTCGGTGTGAGACCGCATGACATTGTATTTATAGCGTCCTTTTTCAGCCTCTACTGGGGTAGCTGGGGAGCGCTTGCAGGAACTGAGCGGCTTGGGGCGGTCGGATTTCCATTCGGTGCAGGGGTGGCCGGACAGTCCGACAGGGCAATCGAGTGGATGAAAGAGGTAAAGCCCACGGTTTTTTACGGTACACCTTCATACAGCCTTTACTTGGCGGAAAAAGCCAGGGCCAAGGGAATGGACCCACGAAAGGACTTTAATTTCAAAATATTGTTTTTTTCCGGCGAACCCGGTGCCGGAGTTCCTTCCACAAAGAAGCGTATAGAAGAGACCTACGGAGGAATTTGCATCGATTCGGGTTCCACCGCGGAAATGGCTCCCTGGATGGCTAACTGCGAATGCGGCCATCGCCAGGGGATGCATTTGTGGCAGGATATAGTTTACGGGGAGCTTGTGAACCTTGAAACGAGAAAACGCATGCCCTACGGCCAGGAGGGAGTAACTGTTTACACGCATCTTGAGAGAACTTCTCAGCCCATGATCCGGTTTCTTGCCGGAGATATTTCCCTGTGGGTCCAGGACAAATGTGAGTGTGGTAGGACTTATCCCCGGCTTCCCAGGGGAATATACGGGAGAGCCGACGACATGTTCGTCGTGAGGGGTGAAAACGTATACGCGAGCGCGATCGAGGACGTGATCCGTGGTATCCCGGGATTCGGCGACGAATTCCGCATCATAATAAGCCGTGAGAAGACCATGGACGAAATGGCTGTCCAGGCCGAGCGGGCTCCGGACAGTGGTCCTGAAATCGAGGCCGGCATTAAATCCGAGCTGGAGGCAAAGCTCAAGGCCCAGGGACTCAGGACGGTTGTGAAGATGGTGGAACCAGGGACACTCGAAAGAACCGAGTTCAAGGCGAAGCGCATCATCGACAAGCGGGCGCTTTACGAAGAGGCTACCAAAGGCAAATCCGAGTGATTGCCCCGTTCCGCCGTTTAATAAGAGGAGTATTCAATGCTTGATATCAAGGGTTCAGTGGCGGTCATCACCGGTGCTGCAAGCGGCATCGGTGAAGCAATGGCACGATACTGGGTGGAAAACGGGGGAAGCGCAGTGCTTGCTGATGTTTCAGGGGCGGCACTCGAAAAGACGGCTGCAGAACTTGAGGCCTCCGGAAGAAAGGTTGCGACGATGGTTTGCGACGTTACCCGCGAGGAGGACAACCGGAAGCTTGCCTCCTTGGCGGCAGAAAAGTTCGGGGGCATCAACCTGGTGTTCCCGAGCGCCGGAATCATCAGGGACGGCCTGATGCTTTCGATCGACCGCGAAACCGGCAAAGTGAACGGAAAAATGAGTCTGGAGCAGTTCAAAAGCGTTGTGGACGTAAATCTAACCGGAGTGTTTTTGACTGTCAGGGAGTGCGCGGAGCAGATGGTCAACACCGGCTCTTTCGGGCTCATATGCCTGATTTCTTCGATAGGATCGCTGGGAACCGCCGGGCAGCTTAATTATTCGTCGACCAAGGCGGCGCTTTCGGTGATGCCCAAAGTGCTTACAGCCGAGTTCTTCCGGCGCGGTCTTGCGGGACGCATCCGATGCGTGGCGGTGGCTCCTGGCTATGTGGGGACAGAGATGGTTCGGGGAATGAATCAAAAGGCCCTTGATCGCATCACGGGAGAAATACCGATAGGGCGCCTCGTTCAGCCTGAAGAGATTGCTTCGCTCGTGGGCGAACTTTACAGAAATGAGGCGCTCGCAGGGGACGTGTTTTTTATCCACGGCGGGCTCAGGCTGGGCTCAAAGGGCTGATCCGGGAAAAATTCTACATATGGCGCCAGGCAACTTTCTGGATCATTTGAGAAAAGCCTGCTCCAAGCGAAAATATCGACCCGATGGAGAGGTTTTGGTCCGCGGTTTCATCGAAAAAGACATTGAGGCTTGAGCCCATGCCGTCTTCAGGCGACCAGTAGCATATCATTGCAGGAACCAGGGGTAAAAAGTTAAGCACTACCGAAACGTCGGACTGGAACTGTTGATCCACCTCTTTTCCGTCGAAGACATGTACTATGTAATCGAAAAGTTCAATCGATTCGTCAGCCACCTTTTTCATGGGTTCCTCGCAACGTTTCTTAAAGAGAGGGTACTGCGCGCGCCCTCCGTGCAATTCGCGTAAAGAAACCCAGTTGCCTGTGGGCTGGACCCCGGCGGAACGGACTACATAGTCGAGAAAGGGGCCCGCGACCCATGGATTGATGTGTATCTCCGAGTGAAGATTTCCTTGTGTATCAACTGAAAAATTTTTTCCCAGGATTTTGACTGTCAATACGCCGTTCGAAAACCGGCCGTTGATCTTTTCTGCAACAGCGGGAAGATCGAGGTTCAACACCTCTTTTTTCAACTCTTCAATGGCTTCCTCGCGGTTGTCGGAAACTACCTTTTCGGTTTGATCTTCCTCCAAGATGCCTTCCAGGATTTTTGGATCCACTTTGGGGCATTCCGCAAGACTTCTCTGCCGTTGGAAGACCGCGCTGGCGAAGGCCACGCAAGTCTTTTCACCGCATTCCCCGCAATTGGATTTGTCGAGCAGTTTCAGGATTTCCACGGGATTGTCCAGTACCGTCATTGATGCCATTCCTTTCGCGGTTGTTTCAAGCTTGATGACCTTTTAAAAAAAGTATCATCCCCGACCCCGAGGGAGATGGTTGTTTCAACTTTTTACGACCGCATCAAGCTCTATTTTTTATTCTCCAATTATTTTCACCAGAACCCGCTTGCGCCTGCGGCCGTCGAACTCACCGTAGAAGATGCGCTCCCAGGTGCCGAAATCGAGCTTCCCGTCGGTAACCGCCACCACTACTTCCCGTCCCATGATCTGGCGCTTCATGTGAGCGTCGGCGTTGTCTTCCCCCACGTTATGCCGGTAAGCTGAAACCGGTTCGTGGGGGGCCAGTTTTTCGAGCCAGATCTCGTAGTCGTGATGAAGCCCGGATTCGTCATCGTTGATGAAAACAGAAGCGGTTATGTGCATGGCGTTCACCAGCACGAGTCCTTCGCGGATTCCGCTTTCTTCGAGGCATGCCTCCACCTGCCGTGTGATATTCACGAAACCGCGGCGTTTCGGTATATTGAACCATAATTCTTTCCGGTAGCTTTTCATGGTTCCCTCCTGATTTTTAATGGGCCGCCTTGATTTCCAGTGCAATGGCCTGGAGGTTTTCCTGGGGCATAACGGGTTTCCCTTTGAATAGAAATTTTTAAAAAACTCAGGTAAACTAAAATCATCAATTATGATAAGCTATTATTCTTGAACCCTGGAGTTGTTGTCAACGTCTTACGCCGCATTTTACCGATTTCGGCCCGGAGCCGTTTTCGGAAATGAATGCGCAACTGCCAGAAACCGATTGGAAAAGGATCAGTGGTCTGAAGACTGCAGCCCTAAAACAGCGTGTGCAGCAGCGTTCTCTTGCATATCAAAAGTGTTTATATTTTTTGCTGAAAATTTCGAAATATGATAAAATTTCTTTATGTATGGCAGCTGGGATAAAATAAAGGATTTAATAGCAAATAGAGATATTAAAATCTCAGAACACGGCTATGATGAACTGGCGGCAGATGATATAACTGTTCGTGAAATTGTGAGAGGTAGTTCTGATGGCATTGTTATTGAAGAATATCCCGAGTACCCAAAAGGGCCTTGTATTTTACTTCTGCTGCAGGACAGGAACGGCAATTCCATCCACGCAGTATGGGGTATCCCAATTAAATCGTCCTCACCAGCCGTTTTGGTCACGGCGTATAGACCCGATCCTGAACGTTGGGTAGATGGTTTTACGAGGAGAAAGAAATGAAGAGAAGAAATCGTAAAAAGCTAGTACATGAAGGAGATTTCGTTGCTGAAATCGACCTGGATTTGATCGAAACAAATGAAGGATGGTCTCCATATCTGTCCCTTGAGGATGCATATAAACTCGATGATGTTCGAGACGCGTTGCGCAGAGGAGATATTGAATCAGCGGCACGGTTTGGCCGTGTCTTTAAACTGACCCCTGTATCCGTGAGTCCCTTGTCAGAAAACAAGTCAGTGGAGGGGACCGGGTATTAAAAGATGGCATTGGGAACTTCCAGCAATAAAAATCACTATTCCTTACAACTTTATGTCTTACCCGTCTCTTACCTCCACATTAAGCAAAGATCATGAAATGAATGCGTATCCACCAGAAAACGATTGGAAAAAGGTCACAGTAGTATCAATGGTTGGATGCTATCTGTCCAGCCAAAAGCACGCGGCAACAGGATCGCCATAGAAAAGGAGGACCGATTGTGCCTGTGCGCTTCATTATTTCATGCGTCGCTGTTTTCCTATTATGTGGCTGTGCAGGAACGAGGAAAATGCCGGAACCGATCGTTGCCTTCATCGCGGATGACAGCCAGGCCCATCACCGCAGCCAGATCCTGGATCTCGCTTCAGGAGAGGCTGTTTCTTTCAGGGACCTGATCGATCGCCTGGAATCTTTTGATGTAATCTTCGTGGGGGAGGTCCACACCCATGCAGAACATCATCTGATACAGGTACAGATTCTACAGTCCCTGATAGGTGTTGATCCAAATTTAATGATAGGGGTCGAGTTTTTCCAGAGGGATCAACAAAGTCTTATCGACCGCTACATTTCCGGGGATATTGATGAAGAGACTTTTCTGGAAAAAAGCCACTGGAGAAAAATATGGGGATACCCATATCACTTGTATCGGCCGCTGTTTCTGACGGCCAGACGGGAGGGAGTGCCGGTTATCGCTCTGAATGCACCCAGGAACATTGTACGGAAAGTGGCAAGAGAAGGGTTGAGCGGGCTGGACGAGGAAGAAAGGTCGATGATTCCCCGGGAAATGGATCTGAACAATCAAGCTCACAGGGCGTACGTGCGGGAGGTGTACGAACGCCATGGTCATGGAAATCTCAAAGAGTTTGGATTTTTCTATGAAGCCCAGACCGTTTGGGACGAGACGATGGCCGAGACGATCGCCGGCGCCGTTAGAGAGCATGAAAAAAAAATGATCGTGTTTTTGGGAAACGGGCACATTATTAATAAATTCGGTGTTCCTGATCGCACTCGGAGTCGAATTTCCAGTTCTTGTGGGACTGTAATGCCTTATCCTCTTCGGAAAACGATCACCCTGGAAAAAGGAATGGCTGATTATGTCTGGTTGACCGGTGTGCCCCGATAGTTTTGGGCCACATTCATGCCGGTATCGGAGAAATGGCGCCCGACGGAGCTTGTGGATGAACTGATTAAAGAAATCCAGGCTTTTTAGACGCCTGAGCAGGACGCGGTCTAAATTAGCTGGTGCCCATCCGGAAATACCGGATGGGCACCAGCTGGGTTTCGTTAATGATATTACAGCGAAATCAAAAGGATAAATCATGGTAAATCCAAGCGATACACATCTCAAGTCAATCGGATATATACTATGGATTTTCGGTTTTACGGGCTCCCATCGGTTCTACTACGGCAAACCCGTTACAGGAACCATCTGGTTTTTTACCCTGGGGCTTTTCCTTATCGGATGGATCATCGATTTTTTTCTTATTCCGTCCATGGACCGCCAGGCGGATTTGAGATACCACAGCGGTGATCTCGACTACGCAATAGCATGGATTTTGCTGACATTTCTCGGGTTTTTCGGCATACATCGGTTTTACATGAGAAAATGGTTTACCGGCATATTGTACCTGGTATCGGCCGGTATTTTCGGTATTGGGTATCTATATGACCTCTGGACGCTGAATGACCAGGTTTCTCTGATAAACAGCAACCCGCGTGTTGAACGATAGTAAATACTGCAGGTGATGATATGGCCAGGAAACAAAAAAAGAAGAAAAAAATGAGAAAGGAGCTTACTTACCAGCGAAAAGCCATGGAAATGGCCAGCGAACACTGGGAGAAGCAGAAACAAAAAGCGATAAAAGAGCGCAGAACCTTCCGAGGTCTGCAAATTATACCCACCGCAAGTTATTACGATGAATCCGGAGGGCGTAAGCCGGGCGAAAACAACTGGGCTGGATTTGGGTTCGATCTGCATCCGCAAGTATCTTTATCGGCGGGCGGACTGGTTCTGCTGTTTATAGTATCGACGCTCATTTTCAAGGAACAGTCGGGCGCTTTTTTCCAGAGTCTGCTGGACGTTATAGGGGATACGTTCGGCTGGTTGTATATTCTGGCGGCCAATTTTTTTGTAATTGTCATGGTTCTGATAGCCGCGAGTGATTACGGGAAAATCAGAATCGGAGGACCGGATGCTCTTCCGGAGTTCAGCACCTTCAGTTGGTATGCCATGCTCATCAGCGCCGGTATGGGTATCGGGCTGATGTTTTGGAGTGTTGCCGAACCGGTTTTCCACTATATGACTCCCTCTCCGATGTTCGATGTTTCGCCTGAAACAGCCCAGTCGGCCCAGGTCGCCCTGGGCCTCACTTATTATCACTGGGGGATTCATCCGTGGGGTATCTATGCGCTTGTGGCACTTTCACTGGCCTTTTTCGCCTATAACCGAGGTCTTCCGCTGACAATACGATCCATTTTTTACCCGCTTTTGGGTGAGAGAATATATGGTTTCTGGGGAAATATGATCGATATCCTGTCTGTGCTTGCTACCCTTTTCGGTTTGGCGACATCGCTCGGACTAGGAGTTAAACAGGTGTCTTCAGGGTTGAATTACTTATTCGGTTTTCCGGCTACAACAGAGTTTGCTGTACTGTTAATCGGGGTCATTACCGTCTTCGCCGTTATTTCGATCGCCACAGGACTTGACAAAGGCGTTAAAATACTGAGCATAAGCAACATTTATACAGCAGGTTGTTTTATGCTTTTTTTGCTTTTAGTTGGGCCAACCGTTTATATATTGAAGGCATTTACTCAAAATATCGGATTTTATATGCAAAACTTGCCTCAATTGAGTTTCTGGGTGGAGACTTTTTATGGTGCGGAAGGAAGTAGCTGGCAAAATCCATGGACGATTTTCTACTGGGGATGGTGGATATCATGGTCTCCCTTTGTAGGGATGTTTATCGCGCGAATTTCGAAAGGTCGTACCGTACGTGAATTTATTATCGGCGTGATGGTTTTTCCGACTTTGCTTTCTTTTCTGTGGATGTCGTCTTTCGGCGGATCTGCACTATGGCTCCAGATTACAGGAGCCGCGAATATCGTCGATGCCGTTGAAAAAGATGTTTCAACAGCACTTTTTGTGATGTTGGAGAACTTTCCTCTGGCAAAAGTGACGTCTTTCATCGGGGTCTTGCTGGTAACGGTTTTTTTTGTAACTTCCTCGGATTCCGGATCGCTGGTGGTGGATCATCTTACTTCAGGCGGGAAACTTGATTCCCCGGTGCCTCAGCGTATTTTCTGGGGGGTTGTGGAAGGGATTTGTGCAGCGGTGCTTCTGATGGGGGGCGGCCTTGTCGCGCTGCAGAGTGCTTCTATCGCTACGGGACTGCCGTTCACGATTGTGTTGCTGGTCATGTGCTACAGCTTATACCGCGGTCTGCAGGAGGAGCATTATCATGCTACGATTATCGAAAAAATGAGGCCTGAAACTCATAAGATCGAGATTCCGATGGACAAAAAAGATTTAACCGTCGAAAAACAGCCGCCGCCAGGTTGATTACTATTTCCGGATGGGTACAGGCTAGCAGCGCATCCCTCTCTTTTTTACCCCGAGGTTCCCCGATTCAATTCGGTAGGCCATTTCCACCCAATCACACAAAAGGGGCCTTGTTTCTCTGGGATCTATTATATCCTCTATGCCAAAGGCCTCGGCGGTTCGGAAAGGCGA
>JAWOBE010000026.1:0-33408 GCA_046498185.1 Desulfatiglandaceae bacterium
TGAACCCAGGAACAATTCTTCCTCCAAGGTCAGCCCTCCGGCATGAAGGCTTGCCATCAGACGGTTTTCGGCTTCAACCAGCGCTGTTGAATCAAGGGTTATAAGGGTATTGAAAAGGTCGAAACCGACCGCTCTTACTTTCTTCATAATATCAGTTTCCCCGCAAAACAGGACCGGAATGAGGCATCAAACATTTCAAATGCTTTTCTCGCTCATCGCCTTCAGCGCCAGGTAAAGTGCCTGGGTGGCGGAGCGGCCGTGGCCCTGTGCCTTGACTGCGACATACAACTGTTTTACCAGTGCCAACCCAGGCAGCGATAATCCCATGGCTTCAGCCTCTTCGAGTGCGATTCCCATATCCTTTATGAAATGCTCCACAAAAAAACCGGACGAAAAATCCCCCTTGACGATCCTGGGCCCGAGGTTGTTGATCGACCAGGAGCCGGCCGCGCCCTTTCCTACCACGTCTATCACCGCCTGCTGGTCCAGCCCGACCCGCGCGGCATAAAGAAGCGATTCACAGACACTTATCATCGTCCCTGAGACGAGTATCTGGTTGCACATTTTCGTATGCTGGCCGGCACCGGGCCCCCCCATGAACGTCACCCGGCTTCCGAGACACTCGAAAACAGGCATCATTTTTTCCATCGTCTCACGGGCGCCACCCACCATGATTACCAGCGTTCCATCCCTCGCGCCGATGTCCCCACCGGAAACCGGGGCATCCAATGCATCGATTCCACGCTCACGCGCCGTCTCGGCGATCCGGACGGCCAGGCTTGGTTTGGTCGTTGTCATGTCAACGACGGTTCCGCACCCGGCCGAAGACGAAAAGATTCCTTCCGCCCCGAAATATACCTCCTCCACATCCTCCGGGAAACCTACGACGCTGAAAACCGCTTCCGAAGCCGACGCGACTTCCCCGGGACTGTCACACCAGACAGCTCCCTTTTCAATGAGCCCGGCCGCTTTCTCCCTGGTGCGGTTATAGACGTAAATCTCATGACCTGCAGCCTGCACATGCCCGGCCATAGATGCTCCCATGACTCCTGTTCCTATCCAGCCTATCTTCATTTTTTGCTTCTCCTTGGCATCATTTCGATCAACCGTGGAAATTATCCTTTTGAAATTACCATTTCAGGCATCCCCTCAGGAATATCCTTGAAAACATAAGTGAAAAAAGGGTAAACATGTGTATCCCTCAAAGGAAAGTTTCTAAATGCCAATATAGCTTTTATGCCGGCGTTTCGCAATCCTCGAGGATTTTACACCGTTCATTCACGAGCGGATAAGATATTTCCACACGGGAGCTAGAAATGTACAAAATTATGATACGGGACAATATGTCCCTGAAAGCAAAAGAGATATTCGAACAAACAGGCCAAATTGAAATCGTAGTTGACAATGACAAAGCTTCGAACGACCCGGCCGTGCTGGCGGATATCATAGGCGAGTTCGACGGGATTGCCGTCAGAAGCGGCACCAAGATCAAAGGCCCGGCGCTTGAAAAGGCGGGTAAAATCAAGGTAATAGGTCGTGCTGGCATTGGCGTCGACAACATCGACGTCACCGAAGCCACTGCAAAAGGCATCGTGGTTATGAACACTCCGGAGGGCAACACCACGACAACCGCCGAACACGCCATATCGATGATGTTCTCTCTCGCAAGACAGATCCCACAGGCCAACGCTTCGATACGCAGCGGTAAATGGGAAAAAAAGAAATTCATGGGAGTTGAAATCGCCGGCAAAACGCTTGGAATCGTCGGCCTTGGGCATATTGGAAGAATCGTCGCGGCGCGCGCGCAGGGACTGGATATGAAGGTGACAGCCAGCGATCCATATGTCACCGAAGAGGCGGCGGCGGAACTGCATGTAGAACTGCTTCCCTTCGAAAAGCTGCTCAGCCAGGCTGATTTCATTACACTTCATGTTCCCAAGCTTGTAGAAACCCGAAACTTGATAAATCGAGACACCATCGCTTTGATGAAGCCTGGCGCCCGCATCATCAACTGCTCCCGGGGTGAAGTGGTCAACCTGGAGGACCTTTACGAAGCCCTGGAAAATGGCCATGTGGGTGGTGCGGCACTGGATGTATATCCCCAGGAACCTCCTGACATGTCATGGCCCATATTCACGCTGCCGAATGTCATTTTTACGCCCCATCTGGGTGCAAGCACGGGCGAGGCACAAAATAAGGTGGCCGAGATGGTGGCCCAGCAGATGGTGGATTATCTTCTGAACGGGGTGATCACCAACGCGGTGAATTTCCCTTCGATACCCGTTGAAATGATGTCCGGGATGAAACCTTATCTGGACCTCGCCGAGCGTATGGGCTCTATGATGGGACAGATCGTCCGTGCGGCGAGTGACATCACGATAACCTACAGCGGAGAGGTCACCAGGTACGATACAAGGGTTTTGACCCATGCCGTTCTCAAGGGTCTTCTTGGAGCCTCCACCGACAAGCCTGTCAATTATGTGAGCGCCCCTTCGCTCGCCCGTGCCAAGGGATTGAACATCGAAGAGACGATAAGCCTTCAAACGAAGGACTACACCAACCTTATACGAATAAAGTTCCCCGGCCTCGAGGCCGAGCTCAACGAAATCTGGGGCACGGTTTTCGCCAGGAATTCACTTCGCATCGTTCGCCTCGGAAACGTTTACATGGACGCCATCCCTGAAGGCTATATGCTGGTTATCCGCAACGACGACAGACCCGGGGTTATTGGAAGCCTGGGTACCGCCCTTGCAGCCGGCGGCATCAATATCGGCCGTTTTCAGCTGGGAAGACGAGACGGGCGTGCGGTATGTATCATCAACATGGATACACCGGTCGACGACCGGTTGCTTGAAGAAATCCGGAAACTGCCGAACATCATAACAGCAATCCGGGTTCAAATTCCGTCTTGAAAACGACGTAAACTCGATTGAATTAGGATGGCCTCGTAAAAAGTCAAAACGACCCCGACGCCGACGCCGATAAGACGGGGATGGTACTTTTCATGAGGCCTTCAATAATACAGATAAAGATCGAAACGGGAGGAATCGAGAATGTCCGAACTTGAAACCAGGGCAAACCAGCTGCTGAAGGAATTCAAGGGAAACGCCTATGCTTTTGGAAACGATGTGCTTGATTCCGCTCCCGGGGAGCTAAGTGCTCAAATCGGTAAAAAGGCACTCTTCGTCGCTCCTGTCAGAAAATGGTTCGATCCTTACAGAAAACGAATCCTCGCTTCCCTGGCAGATTCGGGGATAGATGTCATCGGCACCGCGGGATCCGCAGCCCCCAACGCGCCCTTTGTCGATGTCTACAGGATACACAGCCATATTGTGCACAGAAAGCCGGACGTGATCGTGGCCGCCGGCGGCGGCTCCGCGATCGATGCGGTTAAAGCCTCCGCCGTCATCGCCTCCCTCGGGGACATCGAGCCGGAAGTGGACCCCTTTTTCGGCGTCGGGGGAGTCAGTAAAGTCTGTGCCCAGGAGGGCAGAAGCATCGTGCCCGTTGTAGCGGTAATGATGGCTGCCAGTTCCGGTGCTCACCTGACGAAATATTCAAACATCACCGATCCCGTAGCCGGACAGAAGAAACTAATAGTCGATGAGGCCATCGTTCCGACCCGGGCCGTATTCGATTACAGTGTCACGGCCTCACAACCCGAAGCCCTGACTCTTGACGGAGGGCTTGACGGCATCGCCCACTGCCTGGAAGTATACTTCGGCACACCCAAAGAAGCTCTTGACAAAACAAGGGAAATCGCAGAAGTAGGGATAGATCTGATCATCGACGGCCTCACCCGGATAAAAAGGGAACCCTCTGACATAACGGCCAGGACATTGCTGGGGCTCGGCACCGACCTGGGAGGCTATGCGATTATGGTCGGCGGCACATCCGGAGCACATCTTTCAAGTTTTTCGCTGGTAGATGTGCTGAGCCACGGACGTGCCTGTGCCTTGATGAACCCCTATTACACCGTGTTTTTCGCCCCTGCAATTGAAGAGCAACTGCGGGTTATCGGAAACATATACAAGAAGCACGGCTATCTGGACGCTCCGATCGATAAGCTCAAAGGCAGGGATCTGGGGTTGGCGGTCGCCGGCGGTATGCTCGAGTTGAGCGCTTTTTTGGGTTTTCCGGTCCGATTGAACCAGGTGCCGGGAATTACCAGGAAGCACATCGAGCGTTGCCTGAGCGCCGCAAAAAATCCCCAGCTCGACATGAAACTCAGGAACATGCCCGTGCCCCTGCATGCGGGGCTTGTGGATCAATACATGGCTCCGATTCTGGAGGCCGCCTGGGATGGCGATTTCTCTAAAATAAAAACCATCTAAAAAACCCGACTGAAGAACTTGATTCCGCAGCCGGGCTCTAAAGAAAACAGAATAACAGGCAAATCACTCCATCGCATCCAGGACCACTTCGGTCATATCCTTGACTTTAAGATCCGAACCGGTTCGCCTGGCCCGCGTCGCCATGGTGCGGACGCATTGTTGACACGCGGTGATAACCGTGTCAGCACCCACGCCCTTGATGGAATCCAGTTTCATCTGGGCCACCTGCGCGCTTATTTCCGGCGCTGTCATTTCCACGTTTCCTCCTCCGCCGCAGCATACCGAAAACCTGCGGTTCGTTGGAAGTTCCCTGAAATCAACCCCCGGCAGCGCTTTAATGACTTCTCTGGGCTCCTCGTAAACCCCTGAATTTCGACCGAGGTCACAGGGGTCATGATAGGTGACGACACCCTCTATAGGCTTTGTGAGCTTTATCTTACCCTCTTTGATCAGCTCGTTTATCAACTGGGTCGCGTGCATCAATTCAACGCCCTCGATATCATAGAAATGCTTCCACGTATGGTAGCACGAAGGACAAGTGAAAACGACCCGCTTGGCACCCACATCCTTTACCTTCTGGATGTTGTGTTCTTTTAATTCTTCAAGTTTTTCCGGCATGCCCGCTCCTATGAGCGGAAAACCGCAACACCATTCATCTCCTCCGAGAATCGTGAAATCCACGCCGGCCTTTTTCAAGATGGTCGACATGTTGGCCGGGATCTTTTGCACCATTGGAAAAAAGGACGCCACACACCCCACGAAGAAAAGGATGTCCGCCTTGTCCTTTTCAAAATTTTCTTCCGGAAATTCCTTGACCAGTTCCAGCCACTCGTTTCGGTCTTCCTGGTCATCGTCCGAAATATTATGCACGTCGGAAAGCGTGTTTACCAGGCGGTCGACTATTTTAGGATAAAACCCCTTGTCGACCTGGCATTCCCTGTTCTGGAAAATCAAATCCTTGGTCTGTACGCTGGACAGGCATGCTTCGTAACAAGCTCCGCAACCCAGGCAGGTAAAAACCGACCGCTCGGTATCCTCGCTCAATGGCAGCTGGTTCTCGATCGCGAAACGGACAATTGCATTTCTTCCCCTGGCGGAATAAGCTTCCTCCTTCATAACAAGGTAGGTGGGGCAATGGGGCAGACAGAAGCCGCACTTATTGCACTTCGCCACTTCGTCGTAAGACAGTTTTTTCAACTGAACTAAATTCATGAGAGTCTACCTCTTCTTATTTGGACAATTTTGGACAATCTATCACAGGCCTCCCACGTAACGACCGGGACACATCGTTCCTCTGGGATCCAGCCGCTCCTTGAGCCTTTTCATAACGACGAAATCGGAGCCGATCTCTCCCCATATCGGAAGATCCTTTTTGAGCATGGTGGGAGCATAATGCACAACAAGGTTTCCTCCCTCCCGGCGGCATGAGGCTGACAACTCCTTGACAATGCCTACAACCTCCCGCCCGTCGGAACCTGTATCAGTCGAAATAAGGCAGACACCGCTGCCTGAATGCACAAGAAGCCTCGGGGCGAAGCCCTTTTTATCAAAGCTCTCCAGGGCAGTCCCGACCAGATCCTTCCATGCAGCGATCGGATAGTTGAGTTTTATGGTCACATAGCCGGCGTCAGTCTTGGCGCCGACAGGCATGATATCGCCCACCTTTAACCAGAAAAGCGCATGATGGTCTTCTCCGATTACACGTTCGCCGGCCGCACCATGGGCCTTTGCGATCTCGCTGAATTTCTCCTTCATACGCTCCACCGCCGGCTTGAAATGTTCAAGCGCCGCAGCGACCACGAAACTTCCTTTGTTCATCCCGGGAAGATCTTCGCCGTCGAGTGCGTTGAAAGCCTCTGCGTTCATCAATTCCACAGCCGCAGGCAGCATAGTAGTATTCAATACGGCATCCGCAAACGCCGATGCCGATTCAAAATCCGGGAATGAAAAAACCACCGTGGCCATGGATTCAGGCAGCGGCAAAAGGCGAAGCGTCATTTCGCACACCATCCCCAGGGAGCCGTAGGTGCCAAGCATGAACTTGGAAATGTCATAACCTGAGACATTCTTGACGGTCTTCCCACCCGCTCCCACAATGGATCCATCCGCTGCTACAACCTTCGCCCCCAGAATCAAGTCACGAGGCAGGTTATAATACAAACGCTTCGGGCCGCTCGAGTTGGCGGCCATGACGCCGCCAATCGTTGCATTCTCGCTGAAAGGCGGATCCAGAGGAAAAAAACATCCACTGTGAGTCCTTTCCGAACAAATCACCTCGCCTGATTCGGTTACCAGGTCCTCCAGCGGGAGGTAGCACCTGTCCTCTTGGGTCGCGAGGCGAGCCTGTATATCTCTGAACCTGACACCAGCCTCTACTGTCAGCGTTAGATTCGCTACATCCACATCTCGCATATGATTCATGCGCTTGGTGCATATCACGAGATCCAGCCCGTGAGGGGGATTGCCTGTGGCGATCTTGGTGCCCGCGCCCCACGGGGCCACGGCCCACCCCTCATTGTAGGCGATCTTCATCAACCCGGAAACCTGGTCGATGTTAGAGGGGAACGCCACCGCCTTCGGGAGCAAACCGTCGACACCATACCGGGAAATAACATCTTCTTCCGTCTTCAGATGATCCCGGCCGACGCATTCGGCCAAAGCATTGATAATTTCGGTGAACTCTGCCACTTGTCAACTCCTTGTCTTCGACACATACCCGTGCCGTTGAAATTATTACTATACGACAACTACGCTTCGCAAGCAGGCTCCGGGATCATTTTCCCTTCATTTATAATGTTGGTGGGGTCCATCGCTCGTTTAATATTCCGTTCGAATTCAAGGTCGCCCTCACAAAAGATGAAAGACGTTTCTTTGAGTTTTTCGAGTCCCACCCCATGCTCTCCGCTGATCGTCCCCCCGACATCCGCGCATGCTTTCAGGATGGCGCTTGATGCCTTATGCACCCTGGCCACCTCATCCTGGTCGCGGTCATCAAAAAGAATCAACGGATGAAGGTTTCCATCTCCGGCATGGAATACGTTTCCGATCTGCAGGTTGTATTCTACACTGATCTCCATGACCCGTGCCAGGACTTCCGGCAACTTTGTACGTGGTACGGTTCCGTCACAACACATGTAACTTGGCCGTATCTGGCCCACCGAGCCAAATGCCCCTTTTCGTCCCGCCCAGAGAAGATCGTATTCCTCCTGGTTCCTGGCCACCTTGATCTCGCGAACATTGTTCGCTTTGCAAATGCCTACTATCTGTTCCGCCTTCTCATCCATGCCCTCCGGCATGCCGTCCAGTTCAATAATCAACACGCACGCCGCATCAAGCGGATAACCCACCTTAAGCGTGGCCTCCACCGCTCTCATCATTGTGTTGTCCATCATCTCGAGGGCGGCGGGAATAATTCCCTCGGCGATGATCGCGGAAACGGAATTGGCCCCATCCTGGATGGAATTAAAAACCGCCAGCATTGTCTTGACGGCCTCAGGTTGCCGCATCAGCTTCAGGGTGACTTTCGTCACCATGCCGAGGGTCCCTTCGCTACCGACCATCAAACCTATTAAATCGAAACCCGGAGGATCCTGGGCCTTGCCGCCCATCTCCACCACCGTCCCGTCATCCAGAACAATCTCCAGACCCTTTACGTGGTTTGTCGTGGTGCCGTATTTCAGGCACTTCGGCCCGCCGGAATTCTCGGACACATTTCCGCCGATGGTCGAAACCTTCTGGCTGGCCGGATCCGGCTGGTATGCATAGCCAAGTGCCGCCATCTGGTTCTGCAGATCGAGAGTGAAAATGCCTGGTTCCACGGTTACCGTGCGGTTTGGAAGGTCGACTTCCAGGATTTTGTTCATGCGGGAAAAATGAATCACCACTCCGCCCTTGGTAGGAATCGTTCCCCCGGTCAGGTTGGTCCCCGAACCACGCCCCAGCACGGGCACCTTCTCCTTGTAACAAAGAGCCATGATTTTGCTTACCTCTTCGGTGCACGACGGGAGGACGACAACATCGGGGGTCGCCCTGTCCATCGAAGCGTCGTAGCTGTAAAGCTTAAGATCCATTTCCGTAGTCAGTACGAATTCCGGATCCACGATTTCTTTCAATCGGGCTATCAATTCCTGATTTTCCATAGAAAATTCCTCTCAAACCCTGAAATAAAAGGAGGCATGAAGACTCGGATCTCCTGTGCCTCCCTGTTACACGCTTAGGCAGGCGGCCCGAAAGGCCGCCATTCCCACAACAGCCCCGCAGGCCTTTTACTTCTTGGAATTAGCCTCGGCTGCCCTGATTTCTTCGATAGTCCGGATAATCTGCAGTGCGTTTTCATATACCGGAGTATCGATCATCTTACCTTTGTATGAAACAGCGGCGGCTCCCTTCGCGATTCCCTCTTCCTCAAAAACTTTCTTGACGCCCTCGGCCCATTCGACATCAGCATCGGAAGGCGTGTAAATTTCGTGAGAAGGTTCGATCTGGCCCGGGTGGATGAGCATCCGCCCTTCGTATCCCATCTGCCGCCCTTCTTTGGTACTCTTGATAAAAGCGTCCTTGTCGGTGAAATTGACGAACGGGCAGTCGATCGCCACGCATCCGGCCGCTCTTGCGGCAACCGGAACACGGTACCTTGCATAGAGTTGCTCGACGCCTTCATCGGTCAATGTCACCCGCATGTCCTTGGTATAGTCCACAGCCCCGAATATCAGGGAATTGCACCTCGGGCTGGCAGCTGCGCACTGGTATGCATGCTCCATACCCAGGGCCGTCTCTATCAGCATCTGGATCTTCACTGTGCCGACCGGTATGTCGCGTCGCCTTTCAAGCTCTTCCAGCTTCCAGTCGAGCCGTTTTACATGATCCGGAACACCCGTTTTCGCCAGGCACACTCCGTCAAGACCCGGCCAGACAATCGCCTCCAGGTCATCGTTCGTCATCAGTGTTTCCCAGTTGTTGATCCTGACATATAGGTTGGGGGCTACTTGGTTGGCTCTATCACCTTTAAGATATGCCGCAATTGCTTCCCTGCCTTTGGCCTTCTCGGCCGGTGGAACCGAATCCTCCAGATCGAGTGTCAGCACGTCGCAGAGGATGCTGGGAGCCTTTCCCACCATTTTGGGATTATTGCTGGGTACATAAAATACTGATCTCATTACAGTCATGACAAAACCCTCCTTACAGATTCAATAGTTTTTTAATTGCAGGCGCGATTTGCTCGGGACTGTCAACAACTGTTGCTCCTGCTCCACGCAACGCTTCAATCTTGCCCTTCGCCGTGCCCTTGTTGCCCTCGACAATGCTGCTCGCATGTGAAAACCGCATTCCCTCAGGCGCCCAGGCACCGGCTATAAACGCTACCAGGGGCTTGGTGAACTCCTTGGTCTCCACCACCTCGGCAGCCTCTTCTTCGAGAGTACCGCCGATTTCACCAAATATCGCGACCGCTTTTGTCTGTTCATCTTTCTCAAACATCCGGAGCACTTCAGCCATCGAAATGCCGAGCACCGGTTCGGTGCCGATATGAAGGGCTGTACTGATACCCAGCCCTGCAACCTTGAGCGCCCAGGGCACCGTACCGGATTGGCCGCCGCTGCGGGAAATAACGCCCATCGGTCCGGGCTCGAACAACATATTGGCCCAGTCCACGCTTCCTCCCAGCCAACCCATTGCGGCTTTGCCCGGACTTATCAACCCGAGGCTTCCGGGTCCCAAAAGTTTGACACCATTGGCGAGTGCATAGTTAACCATGGAAATGACATCATGGACCGGAATTCTTTCGACCGGTGAAACAACGAACTTGACACCTCCGTCTATTGCCTCGTACACCGCGTTTTTAAGGGCGGGGCCCGGGATAAATGTTACAGTGGCATCCACCTCTCCAACATTTCTGATAGCCTCTTTTACTGTGTCAAACACCGGTATGCCCAGGTGCTCCTGCCCGCCCCGGCCGGGAGTGACCCCCGCCACCACTTTGGTGCCGTATCCTTTCATGAATTCAGTCCGTAGGGATCCTTCCCTTCCGGTCATACCCTGAACAATCACTCTGGTATTTTTATCCAACAATATCGACATAATATCCCCCGTTATTCTGTGCCGTACTTCTTTCTGTAAGCGTCCAGCCCTTCGATTGGCACCTCGATGGTAATGGCCGACTTGCCCCTGAACCAGCACTCATATTCACAGGCCAGACACTCGGTGCCTTTTCGGGCCAACTCTTCGGGGCTACCCTCGACTGTAGGCTTTCCATCCTTTAATACCAGAATGCCCCGGCTGTATGTCTTGCACGCGTCGATGCACGCTTTCGATTCGCAACTTTCACATTTGCTGTCATCGATGATGACCTTGATGGTTCTTTCGTTGAATTCCAGCATCGGATTACCCCCTTATGCAACTCCTCGTTCTTTTCTATACTCATCGACAAGCGCCTTCATCCTGCCGCCGATAAAGGAAGCATCATACACATACTCCCGGTCATATATTTCGACCCTGGCATTGAGATCTCCCAAGCCTTCCTTCAATATTTCCTGCGATTCCTTTTCTTTATTTCCACAGAGCAGAATCACGGCCGGGAAACCGGGTTTCTTCGGGAGTTCTTCACGCAGAGCTTTCACGATGCCGTGTGCGTGATGCCATTGTTCCTGGTTGGCCATCATGAAGCCGGCAAGGATGTAGCCTTCTATGCCGGGCTGAGACATTATCAGCTTGATAACTCTGTAAACTTTTGATGCGGTGGGATTCCCGCTGGTATCGGCGAAATCCGCCACTTTCAATCCGACGCGGTTCATCGCGTCCATGCCCAGCATAGCGGCGCCGCCTCCTATTCCGTGAAATCCGACATAACCACCTTTCTTCAATTCTTCCGGCGTGGCCATCTCCGCCACATAACTGGTTCCGCGGAAATCGCTCTCTTCGAAACTCCAACCGATCAAATCGAACTGGCTCGGCTCTTTCAGGAACTCCCGCCCGATTTTTATCCCGAGTTCCGGGTGCCTGAACAACGCTTGGTCATCTACAGCCATACGGCAGTCCGCCGCCAAAACCCTGCCGTCTTCACAGACAACAAGAGGATTTATCTCGAGGCTCCTGCAATCGAGCCCCTGAAACATCTTGAAAAGCTTGAACACGATGTCCGCAGCAGACCGGAGCACTTTTCCCTTCACACCCATAGAAACGCACATATCCAGAGTATCGTAAGGCATCAATCCCTTGATCACATCCACATTTAACAAGGCGATCCTGTCTTTTGGAACCGATTCGATGTCCACACCGCCATCGGGGCTGAACATCAACACCGGGCCCCGCACATCCTGGGCCGAATTGATGATCACGCCGGCATAAAACTCCTGTTTGATCGGGAGCTTCTCTTCGACCAACACGGATTTGACTTCCAATCCCCGATGCTCTTTACCTATTATGCTTCGAGCCGCTTCGGAGGCCTCTTCGGGAGTGTCGGCGAATTTCACGAATCCCCCTTTACCGCGGCCGCCCGCCCATACCTGAGCCTTGACCACCACCGGTTTTCCTATCTTGGATGCAGCCTCTTTTGCTTCTTCAGGCGACTTCGCGACAAACCCTTCAGGGATAGGGATGCCATATTTTTTAAACCACTCCTTTCCCTGGTACTCATAAAACTTAGCCATCTCGCCTCCATAGATTTTGTTGTTTTTACATTCTTGCGTTCGTGATGTACATGTGGTAATACCATTTGACATCAATTTTTAGCAGCAAAAAGAGAAAGGTGTCAAGCACTTTTTTCGTTCCGGCCCATCAATGGTGGCCGCAGTTGATTTTCCCAAGCATAACCCATTCAAGAAGCGCATTTTTTCATTGACAAACCGGGACGCACAGACTACAAAAATAATAAATAAAAACGGTACAGAGGTAATATGGTAAGTCCAATTTTCAAACCCATTACACAAGAAAAACTTTCGGTCAAAATTGCCAATCAGATCAAGGAGCTCATCCTGCAGGGCAAATTAAAGCCGGGCGAACCGCTGCCACCGGAAAGAAAACTCATCAGTATTCTGAACGTCAGCAGGCCTTCGCTCCGGGAGGCTCTTAAGTCCCTGGTCGGGATGGGCTACCTGGAAATCACTCAGGGCAATCGTACTATTGTACGGTCTCTCGCATCTGGGCGTATCCTGGAACCTCTTGATCTTCTCGTAAAAGAGGATGTTGTCACTGCGCTCGAGCTTATCGAAGTCAGGAAAGCCATTGAAGCCTGGAACGGATATCATGCAGCCACACGTGCGACCGACGAAGAAATTGCGAGGCTTGAGAAATGCGCAACTGCGATTGAACCTCATCTTGAAAATGCAGACACAACCTTCGGGAAAAAAGACGCAGACTTCCACTTGGAAATCGCCCAGGCCAGCCATAACAAGGTTCAAACCCATATCATGTTTACCATATATGATTTGCTCAAGAATTTCATCGCCCGTTTCTATGGCAACATGAACAGCGACACCATACGAGAGCAACATATCGGCATCGTCAAGGCGATCAAGCAGAGGGATCCCGAAAAAACCAGGGAGTCGATCCTGGATCATCTGGATTATGTTGAAACCGCTATCAGAGAAGCACTGGGGATAAACGGGGATCACCACAACAATTGGGAATCCTCAGATCCCGACATTAAATGAATGACTGACCGGAATTAAACCGGTCAATTCAGGCTTCCTCTTCATCTCCGGGAAATTTACTTCTTTAGTTTTTAATTCCATGGGTGTTTAATTAGGTCTGTCACCTTTAAAATAATCATTTACCAAGGGAAAGGAGAACATTATGAGAAAAAAGGCAACCGTCGTCGGAGCGGGAAATGTCGGGGCCACAGCTGCCATGCGTCTCGCCGAGAAGGAACTCGCCGATGTCGTATTGATTGATATCATTGAAGGCGTTCCCGCCGGCAAGGCGCTTGATTTGGCCGAAGCGGCCCCCATCGAAAAACATGATTCCAAATTGACCGGTGTCACCGGTGATTACAGCGCCGCCAAAGATTCAGACGTCGTGATAATAACAGCCGGCATTCCCAGAAAACCAGGCATGAGCAGGGATGATCTTTTGAACACCAATATGGGGATCATGGAATCGGTAACCAAAGAGATTGCAGCTGTCGCACCGGAAGCAAAGCTGATCATTGTCAGCAACCCGCTGGATGCAATGTGCCATGTGGCCTACGAGGCCAGTGGATTTCCTAAAAACAGGGTCCTCGGCATGGCCGGAGTCCTCGATTCGGCGCGTTTCAGGGCTTTCATCTCCATGGAACTCAATGTTTCGGTGGAAAACACCCACGCCTTTGTACTAGGCGGACACGGAGACACCATGGTTCCGCTCCCCCGTTTCTCGACCGTCGCGGGCATACCTATCACCGAACTAATGAGCAAAGATCGCATCGAAGCGCTGGTCGAACGCACTCGCAATGGAGGTGCGGAAATAGTTGGCCTGCTCAAGACCGGATCTGCTTTTTTCGCCCCCTCGTCAGGCGCCGTCGAAATGGCGGAAGCAATTCTGAAAGACAAAAAGAAAATACTGCCGTGTGCAACTCTTCTCCAGGGTGAATACGGCATCAATGATCTGTTCATCGGAGTTCCGGTAAAGCTCGGTGCCGAAGGTGCCGAACAGGTCATAGAAATCAAACTCACCGATGAAGAAAAGAAGGGCCTGGATTACTCGGCTGATGCTGTCCGAAATCTCGTAGAAGATATGAAGCGGCTGAAAGGATAGGTCTTGAAATAATAAAAAACTTGAGAAGATTTAAAAAGCCCCACCGCAAAAGCGGTGGGGCTTTTTAAATTTTAAAATAATTTTTCAGAAGCAAATCAAATTTAATCATACCTACGTTTAAAGGTTTCCATTACCTTGTCGGCATACCGAAAGCCAATTCTATCCCAGTAAAGCCAGGAAAATTCCTGCCGCCACTGCGGATCCGATCACTCCGGCCACATTGGGGCCCATCGCAGCCATCAGAGGGTTCACGCGACCCTTGGTAGAGCTGGATACAAAAACCTGGACGACCCTTGCAGCCATCGGTACGGCCGAAACTCCGGCGGCTCCGATGCAGGGGTTGATTTTCTTGCCTGCCGGAAGAAATAGATTGATGATTTTCGCGAACAATACCCCCCCGGCGGTGCTGAAAGCGAACGCGACTCCGCCCATAATCAGTATGCTGAGAGTCTGGAAATTGAGAAAACTCGGCGCGTCCATCGTCGCCCCCACGGTCAGCCCGAGGAATATCGTCACGATATCGATCAGCGGCCCTCCGGCCGTCTTCTTCAACCTCTCGGTCACACCGCTCTCACGAAGCAGGTTCCCGAACATCAACATCCCTACAAGCGGAGCACTGGAAGGGATGGAAAGGCATGCAACCGCACCCGTGACGATGGGAAACAATATCGCCGCGGTTTTGCTCACCGGCCGCGCCTGGGGCATATCGATAAGCCGCTCTTTTTTAGTGGTCATCAGCCTCATGATAGGAGGTTGGATGATCGGCACCAACGACATGTAGCTGTAGGCCGCGACAGCGATGGGACCGAGCAGATGCGGCGCCAGCTTGCTTGCGATAAATATGGAGGTAGGACCATCCGCCCCTCCGATGATGCCTATGGCGCCAGCCTCCTGGGGAGTGAAACCGAAAATATAAGCGGCACCCAGCGCAGCCGAAAAAATGCCGAGCTGCGCCGCGGCACCCAGGAGAAACGTCAGAGGCCGGCCCAACAGAGGCCTGAAATCCGTTAGAACTCCAACGCCCATGAAAATAATCGGAGGCAAAAGCTCGGTCTTGATCCCCATGCGGTATATCAGGTTCATGAGGCCGTTGGCATGCGACCCCATCTCCCCCAGCGGAAGGTTCGCCAGGATGACACCGAAACCGATGGGGATGAGCAGAAGAGGTTCATAGTTCTTCTTGATCGCGAGAAAGATCAGGATTCCGGCCACGATGAACATGGCAAAATTGCCGATCGTCAGGTTTGCAAACCCGGAACCCTTTATCAATAATAGCATGGTGTCCATTGATCACGCCTTTTTCTTGATGGTTATGATAGGAGTCGAGGAATCCACCTCATCGCCGATCTTGGCATTCACCGCGGAAACCACCCCGGCATACGGCGACTTGACATCGTGGGTCGCCTTCATGGCTTCTACCTGGGCGACGGACTGACCTTCCTCGATGCTGTCGCCGACCTTAACCAGGATGTCCACCAAATCCACGCCGCCCGCAAAAGTCGAATGTATCTCCACCTCTTCCCCTGCTGCTTCAGGAGCAGCCGGAGCTGCGGCAGGTGCTGAGGCCGCAGGTTGAGCCTGCGCAGCCGGAGCGGCGGACCCGCCCATCGGCTCGATGGTCACCTCGAATGTCCGGGCTTTCCCTCCCTCTACGACCTTGCATTTCGTGGTCACAGGACCGCTTAAAACAGGACCCTGAGGCGCTGCAGGAGCCTGAGGCGCCGCTTTCACTTCGGGCGCCGGTTTTTCTTTTTTCTTAAATGGAATATCCACCCTTCCTTTACCGAGCAGGAACCTGAGCCCCTCGGTAGCCGCTATCTTCTTTCCCGGCACCATTCCGGATACGACTATAAAAATATTTTCCTCGGTCAGTTCAAGCTTGTTTTCTTCGAGAGCTTTCTTCGCATCCGGTATCGGATCTGCGACAGCTTCAAAAGGATCTTCCCCCTGATACGGCGGAATGCCCAGCTGCTCGGATGCCTTCTTCACCACTTTCGGATCCGGCGGCAGGGGGGGTTTTCCAAAATAGCCAAGTACGGCCCTTCCATAACCGGCCTCGATTTTCTCCCATTTTCCGTAGAGCACGTTATTGAAAGCCTGCACCCAGTATTGCTGGCTGCCGGGAGTAACACTCGTCCATGCACCTCCCGCCCTCACGACATCGGGAAATTCGGCAAGCACGTCACCGTAACGATCGATCAAGCCTGCTTTGACCATCATGTGCACATTCGGGCCGATCGCACCTCCGGGCATCGGAAAACCAACAACCCGCGCATCCGCGGTGGTCGTGACCGGGTTAAACGCATAGTCTTTCATGAGGTCGTTCAACATATCCTCGATAACCTGCATTTTTGATGCATCGATGTTCAATTTGTAGCCGGTGTTTTTGAGTGCATGGGCCATCGAACGGACATCCGGCTGGCAGGTTCCGCTCGCCATCGGCCTCACCGAAAGGTCTATCGCGTTCACACCACCTTCTATACCGGCCATATACTGAGCAACTGCCATGCTTGCGGTGTCGTGGGTATGAAGCCAGAGATCCATCTCGGGAGGCATTATCTTTCTCAAAGCCACCGCTGTCTCGTAGCAGGTTTTAGGGTCGGTGGTTCCGCTTGCATCTTTCATACAGATACTGTCCACCTGGATATCTGAATCTAAAACTTTTTTTATAATCCCTGCATAAAACTCTGCCGTGTGAACCTTGTCGTCATGAAACGGCAATCCCATCATGGAGACGCAAACCTGGTGGTGCATCCCGGCTTTAACGATGGGGCGCCCCGTTTTGATCAAATTGTCTACGTCGTTCATATAATCGAAATTACGATCATATGTGGTACCGTACTTGGCCATCAACCGGGCCTGCATATCCAGCACTTCCAAAGTCTGCGTGGTAAGTGTAACACCTGAAATTGACCGCGTGAGAATTTGAAGGTCGACATCCGGCCCCACCGCGTTCCGCATCGCCTGCATGGTCTCGAAGGGGTTTTCGTTCAAATAAAAGAAAGGCGCCTGGTAACGGGCGCCCCCGCCGAATTCCATGTGGCCGATTCCCAGATCCTTCGCAGCAGTCTCCATCGCGGGAAGATAATCCTGCAACCTGACTTTACCACCGAACGCACTCTGGTGCCCGTCCCGGAATGTCATTAATTGTACTTTTATTTCTTTCGGGTTTTTGGTGACTAACATAGTGCCTTCTACCTCCTGCTTTTCATTTCCTCGATATTGGTTATCCTGGCCCCCGGGTTCACAACCGCATAAGCAGAGTGTATGGCCGCGAGCACAGCCGAATCTGTTCCTTCATCCTTTTTTACCTTTACCGGAAACAAACCGGTAAGAATTTTCATCGTTATGGCCAGCAGGCCCAACACACTAAAGACTGCCACTAACGCCGACATGCAAATCATAAAAAGACTGTTTTCCATCACACCTCTCCTTAAAAAGGCAACTCAAATCACTCCTTTAATGAACAAAAGCCCCATACGCGGGAAACTATAAGGTCTCCCGATATAATTGGGCCAATCAAAGCTGTCAAGTCATATATTTTAAAATTACTTAAGGGTAAGCCTGCATCACAAAAGCTACAAATTTTACCCCGCGTTATATGTAGAACCGCGACTTGATTTATTTTGAGTTGCCCCAGCCTGAAATCCCCATGGTAAAATGGTAAAACCACCTTGCTTTATTTATAGCAGGACGGCCAAAAAATCAAGTCGTTTTCCGAGGAATAAAAGAATAAAATTTGAGGAAAAGACTTCAACCTGGAGGGATCCAACATTTGGTAAAATGGTCAAACCAACGACAAGAGAACTTGTTTTCACCTGCGTACCGTCAATTCATGTGCTCCGGCATTCGGCTTGCAATGTACTTTAACCCTACTTCATTCATTTACCCCGGAGCGTTTCTGATTTCACCTTCAAGCCGATTCATGTATATTATTTGACGATAAATTTTCTTCACGGTCAAGAAAGGAGGATAAAACCCTGTTCATTTTCATCGGAGGAATCCAGCCCAAAACCGTGACGCTGGATGGAAATCCCAGGATGTGCCCTGCTTGCGGGCTTTACCAGGCGAAACTTGTCCGTGTCGATCATTACCTGGCATTGTTTTTCATACCGCTGATACGGGTCAAGAAAGGCGAGCCGGTCATTCAATGCGGCAGATGCGGAAATGTGACAAAGGAAACCGGAGAGCCTGTCATGCCGACCGGGTTCTCCAAAACTTTCATATGCCCTTCCTGCGGCAGGCGGCTCGAAAAGAAGTTCAAGTACTGTCCCTATTGTGGAAAACCTGTATCCTGAAGGAGCACCCATGGAGTCCTCCGAAAAGGCGCGCCGTCCTTCACCGCTTAAAATACGGGGCTTCCCGGCACTGAACGCCGCATTCCTGTTTCTTTTCACCAATGTTTCCCTGATGTACCTGTATCCTCTGGCACTCGAAAAAATATACATGTCCCCGGCACAGATCGGTGTCGTCATGGGGGCATTTTCAATGGCTGCTGTAACAGCAAGACCCCTGCTCGGTTTCCTGATACAGAGGACCGGCGAGGGTTCGGTCATTTTCCCGGGCTTGGCGCTCGCCACCTGTGCGGGCCTCTGCTATCCTTTTCTTGATGCTTTCGGTCCGCTGATGCTCGCGGTCAGGGTGCTTCACGGCATTGGTTTCTCGGCATTCATAGCAGGAGGATTTTCAATCGCTGCGCGATTAATTCCGTCTCAAAACCGCGGGGAAGCATTCGGTTTCATCGGAGCGGCGATAACCGGCGCGATTGCGTTTGCACCCCCGGCGGGGGAAGCGCTCATCCGCGCCGTCGGCTTCAACGCACTATACATCGCCGCCGTTTCGGCCCTTCCTGCAGCCGCGATTTTCTGCCGGGCCGCTCTTAAAAATTCTTCTCTGACACCTCCGGATCCCGCCCCTGCGGCCGAAGTCTACCGTATCGTCCTTGCAGCAGGCTCTTTCCTGCCGCTGCTGGTGGTCACATGGTGCTTCTCCCACAGCCAGTCGACGGTCTTGAACTTCCTGGCCCTGACCGCAAAACAGGCCGGAACTTCCGGCGGAAAGTTTTTCTTTCTCTCTTTCTTTACCTCCTTGATCACTCTCCTCAGCGCCGGACGAGCAGCGGACCGATGGCCAAAAGTTGACCTTCTCCGCACCTTTCTGCCGATCATGGCACTTAGCGTGGCAGGAATCCCGATGTTGATAGCTTCACAATACTGGCCGCTTCCGGCTCTTGCCTTCGGCGTATCCCTGGGCATGCTCTTCCCCGTCCTGAACGCGATGGCGGCCGGCATCACACCCACCTATGCCTCTGCGTCTATGGCCGTTTTCACCGCCGTGTACGACGGGGGGTTCATAACCGGTCCTGTGATATCAGGCTGGGTGGCTGAATCTTCAGCTCTGCCATCAGCCTTTACCACGGCGGCTTTAATCGGTGGGGCGGGCTTTATCGTGTCGATTACAGCCTTTCGAAAACCGTCTTGAAGATTTATTTTTAAAAACCAGCCGGGATTCAGCTGCGCCCTTTCTTCCGCTGCCTGCAGCTGGTACGGGTATAAAATTCAAGGTAACGCGAAAGCGCAAGCTTCATATCCTTTCTCGGCACCAGTTCCTGAATGCCCCTGATGTCGTGGTAATAACCAAGCATAGAGTAAATATTTCTTGAAATTTCAGTCAAGTAATCCGCCCTTACCAGTTTCTCGTCAACATCGAAACCCCGTGCTTTCATCACCCTGGGACCAGCGAACGTTACCAGCGCACCAGGCTCGGCTATCGTTAGATCCCCCAGGGCGGCATAACTTGCAATAGCTCCCCCGGTGGCCGGATCAGCAAGAATCGAAATATAAGGAAGTCCGTGTCGTTTTAGCCTGTTTACAGATTCAACCGTCTTCACCATCTGCATCAGAGCCGCCGTCCCCTCATAAAGCCTTGCACCTCCCGAACAGCATAGACTTATGAACGGCAGATTTTCCTGGATCGCATAATCGACGGCCCGCCTGAACTTTTCACCGAACACCACGCCCATCGATCCACCGCAGTAAGTAAAGGCACCGATAGCCATGGTAACCCGTAAATGGTTGATCCTGGCCGCTCCGACTACAAGTGATTCTTTAAAATGACTCCGCCCTTTCTGTTTTTCCAAAAATTCCCGGTAATAATCGGTTATGGCCGCCGGCTCAAGAATGTCCTCGACGGTCAGGTTTCTGTAGAGCTCATGAAATGTGCCTGTATCGGCCAGGCAATCAACCCACCCGGTGGCCCCCAGCGGATAAGTATATCCACATTCAGGACAAACGTTGAAATTATCGATCAAATCCTTCAACGCGATAAGCCTGCCGCATCCCTTGAGTCTATTTTCGCCGCCTTTTCCCTCACCACAACGAATCAACTCGGTATCTTTTCCAAAATTTTTAAACCTTCCATAATCTTCATTTACTTCAGTAATACTCGCATAATTTAATATTTTAATATCCGGTGGAGGTTTTTTAAAAGTCTTTTTTATTGGTTCTTCTATATAACGTTTAATATCGAAAAAAGAACCAGAGCCCTTCGAAAGGCCGAACTGCTTCGCCCTCACTTCACGTTTCTTGATCAATTTGGAAATTTTAGACTTGGATAAATCTTTGACTGATTTGACAAGAAACTGCTCGATCGATTCGACCATTGCGGCGTTATCGGTCACTGATTCCGGAGAGGGTACGATCCGGTCGATTATATTGAGCCCCTTGAGCTCCCTGGCCGTGGGCCTCAAAATCGTCAACGCATCCCGTACACGCGTCGGATCCCGGAAAAGAATAGAGGCTGTTCCTTCCGGAGGGGCGGTGGCATATAGAGCATCATCCATCATCCCTCTGATATCGGTGTACTGGATTGCAACGGCTCCACCACTGCCTCCTTCGCCCAGTATCAAAGAAATGGTCTTAAGCGGAATTGTCAGAAATTCCATAATCAAATGCCCGATAAAAAAAGCCTGGAAACGCTGAGCCGAATACATCGAAATATCGGCTCCGTATGTATCCACGATCGTGAAGATCATCGTTTCCTTCGGATCTGAATCCTGTGCCTTTTTAAGCACTGACAATATGTGAGAATGGTCGTCGGCGGTAAGCATCCCGTAATTAAGTCTTTTGAGATCTTCACTGCTTTTTAAATCTTCAGGAGTCGGCTTCTGCTGCCCGATGACATAAAAAGTCTTTTCCCTGAACCGGCAACACCCGGAGATCACCGAACCCGATGGGCTTTCGAAAGGGACGAAATCCGAAAACAACCGGTTTATAACATGCGAGGCCCTCGCCCTGTAGGGATGCCTGCAGCGTTTCTTGAATATTTCAAGTACATCCATTTTTGTCATATATTATATACCCCTGCGCAAATTTCTAAATTAATTAATCTAATTGCAATCTGTTCTCTTCGCAACTTTTTTCCAAACTTTGAAAAAGAAAGCTTCCCCGTGAAGCTACTCCTTGTTTTCGTCGCCTGTCACGGCATCCGAAAAAGCCCGAAAAATCCTTCCCGGCGTCAGCAACTCAAATTGACAGGCCCGGAGCTTATTTCGTAACCAACCGCAGCAGACAGCCTTTCAATGAGCCATTGCTGAACCGGATGGAATTGAACCAGGCTTCCGGCCAGCAAAATCGCAGCAGCCAGAAAAACCAGTACAAACAGGAGCGTGTATGCTCTGAATTTCAGCCTTCCTGTGCGCATAAATCAAAATAGTCCTGCAGAATTTGCCTATGGTCGAAAGCCATGTGTTCCGGCAGGGAATCGGAATAAAAAACGGCAAGATCAGCTGCATCATCCGCGGCTCGAGGGGTGCCGTGTCCGTCGGCGATGAAAACCACCGAAATCGTATGCATTCTCGGGTCACGGCCGGGATCGGAATAGGCTCCCAGCTGCCGGCAAAGAGTCACATCCAGAGAAGTCTCCTCGCGCGCCTCCCGAACAGCTGCATCTTCAAGGCTTTCCCCGTAATCTACGAATCCTCCCGGAATAGCCCAGCCGTAAGGAGGATTCTTGCGCTGTATCAATACAATTCCGCCGTTCTCCACGCGGATTATTATATCGACCGTCGGGAAAGGGTTCCGGTAAGTCTTTACCGGCAGTCCGCAATGAGGACATAAAAGAACGTCTTTTCCGCTCATAATGACATCCGTAGAATCAATGTTGTGGTTGAATGCGGCGAAGGAGGTGTTTTCGATGCGTCAGCACGCAACGGCAGGACGACTGAGCAATTTACCTCCCCGATCGGTCCTGTTTAAATATACCGCACACTGCTCACACGTGCCGTCGCACAGGGTGCCATGTTCGCCTCGCACCACATAACAGGGCTCATGGGGTTTCAAATAAGCATTGCACCTGGTTTTAATTTCACAATCGAATATATTCCAGCATGGTGCAAGCTGTAACAGCCGGACCAGGCAGGGAAGTGTAAAACCTTCCTCATGCATGAGAACCGATATTCTTTCTATTTGATCAACTTCGTAGTCCGTGTAGATCCTGTTGTTCGTGCGCGGCTGTCTCCCTGGACGCAGCAGGCCCACCTTTTCGTAATCACGCAACGTTTTTTGAGACAAACCCACCATGCCTGACACTTCCCCTATGCTGTAGCCGTCTTTCGATTCGCGCTGTCTGGTGTTTATCCTGTGCACCCCGAATTCCTCCTTTTATTCAATAATATATTTTTTAAACGCCTCCCGGTGCTTTCCTTTTAAGTCAACAGCCAATACCAATCCCACGAAACGCTGTCGCTTCTTCACCATCCTTTTAAACGGGACTGAATCGGAAAATTCGAAATCTATTATTAAATCAAAAACTGGAAATCTTCAATGCTGGTTTCCGCCTCCGCCGCCTTTTGCAAGCTTGACGGTGACCGCCGGATTCCCTATTGTTCATTATAAGGTCTGCGGACAATGCGTGCCATCCGGGATTCGCGAAGAAGTAAAAAGCCGGATCAAATGATACGGAACTTTCAAATGTAAGCGGATACAGCCTCAATGACAGTAAAACGGATATTGATCATTGCCCCTACTGTGCTGATTTTATTCCTCGCACAATCCTATTTCTGGGTACCCACCTACCAGGAGCAAACCAGGGGAAATCCCGATCGCCTCAAGGAATTCATTACCGCTTCCATTGGAGATGCGAGCATCCTGAATCCCGTACTTTCCGCAGACAGCGCAAGCAGCCAGGTCTCCAACCAGATTTTCGAAGGCCTTATAGATTACGATGAAGAACTGAGATTCAGGGGCAGAATCGCCGAATCGTGGAAATTGACCGAAGAGGCGTATTTTTATGTCAACACCTCCTGTTCGATACCCGGAGAGGGAAGGGTGTCCGCCTCCCGTGTGCGCGACATCATCCTTCAAGCCCGCGACAATGAGAGGATCTCGGGCCGGCTTCAAGCCACCCTGGCCCTTATCACCGGCATCGAAGTCCTCCCTGCAAAAGAATATACCGTGAAGGTTCCCGGAACGCCGGGTACCGATGGACCGGAAGCCAAGCCGTTTACAATTTCCGTCAAGGCGCCCCCTCGGATCAAGCTATGCCTCGATGCCGTGGACCAACACCTGTTCGTGAACCTGGAAAAGCTACTGGGAAAGGAATACTTCAGCAGTTTCAACCCCGCGTCATATATTACGGCTCCTGAACCCTTGCCTGAAAAGCTTCTTCGCCCTGTTGCGGAAAAAACTCTTCCCCCGACGGAACACAACCCGGTTATAGCATTCAGGCTTAGGCCGGGGGTTTTATTCCACGACGGGCACCAAGTCGACTCGGGCGATGTCAAATTCACCTATGAAGCGATAATGAACCCTGCAAACCTCTCTCCCCGCGCCGCCGATTACGAGCCTGTCAAATCTGTTGAAGCCATCGATCCGATGACGGTTAGAATCGTTTACAAACGGCTCTACTCCCCTGCAATAGGCACCTGGTCCATCGGAATTCTGCCTTCACATCTGCTCGATGATCAATCACTCAGGAAAGAGGCGCTTCGACGCGGGAAGGACCCGGAAAATTTTTCCATGCGGCTCAGTGAATTCAACCGCCACCCTGTAGGTTCCGGCCCGTTCATCTTCCGCGAGTGGAAGGCGGACCGCCGCATCGTTCTCGACCGGTTCGAACAGTACTGGGAAGGAGCGCCTCGCTATGAACGATATTGTTTCCGTATTATCCCGGATCTCCTGACCCAGGAGATGGAATTTTACGCCGGGACAATCGACGCTTACGACGTGCAGCCGCATCAGGTGGAAAGGCTTTCTGCGGATCCCGGCTTCCAGCGCTTTTCCGGCACCGCCTTCGGATACACCTACATCGGCTACAACATGCGCAGAAAACCGTTCGACGACGCGCGGGTGCGCCTGGCTCTGGGGATGGCGATAGACAAGCTCAAAATCATCGACTACGTTTTATACGGCCAGGGGGAACTTATCACGGGCCCGTTCGCGAAGCAGACCGATTTTTATGACCACTCGATCGAACCGGTCCCCTACGACCCGGAAGGGGCCCTCGCCCTCCTTGAGGAAGCCGGGTGGCGGCGCGGACCGGACGGATGGCTGGAAAAAAACGGAAATCGCCTCCAGTTCACCCTCATAACCAACAGCGGCAACGACCTCAGGAAAGCGGTGCTTGCGATAGCGCAGGATTCCTGGCGACGGATCGGGATTGATGTAAACACAGACCTGCTCGAATGGTCCGTTTTCCTACAGGAGCGCATAAACAAAACCGATTTCGACGCCTGCGTGCTGGGCTGGAGCCTTGGGATAGACCCGGATCTCTACCAGATCTGGCATTCAAGCCAGATCGGCCCGCATCAGCTCAATTTCGTGGGGTTTAAGAACGCCGAAGCCGACGATTTGATCATAAAAATCCGGCGGGAATACGACCATGAAAAACAGGTGGAATACTGCCATGAACTTCATGGCATCATCGCCCGGGAGCAACCGTACACCTTTTTGTATGTGGGCAAATGGACAGCGGTTCTGGACAAACGAATCGTTATCGTCGAAACGGATGAAACGGGAAGCCCGGTTTACAAAAAAATAAAACCCACAAAGACCGGCAACTATGACTTTCACTTTAACAAATGGATTAAACTTCCAAAAGCGCCCGAGTTCTCCGTGGATTGAGGGACAGAGGTTTATGGAAAATTCATGTTCTCTTTCATAGCACGTAATGCTGTACAGAAAATGG
This sequence comes from Desulfatiglandaceae bacterium, assembly GCA_046498185.1. GTDB lineage: Bacteria > Desulfobacterota > DSM-4660 > Desulfatiglandales > Desulfatiglandaceae > CAYXDR01. The sequence continues at coordinate 25,245 of JAWOBE010000026.1, forward strand.
TGACACTCTTTTTCGTCTCGGTGGTGTCTTTCCTGATCATACACCTGGCACCCGGAAGCCCGAGCCAGGTGGACCCCATGAACCCCAAGTTCACCCCGGAGATGGTCGAGCGGTTCAGGGCCGAGTTCAATCTGGACAAGCCTCTGTATCTCCAATACCTGTTTTTTTACAAGGACCTGTTCACAGGTGCCACCGTATCCTGGAAAGACAACGTGCCGGTGCTCAAAAAAATCTGGGAGCGGTTCCTGAACAGCCTTCCGCTGTTCATCGTAGGAACCATCCTCACATGGACCCTGTCGTTCCCGGTGGGCATCCGCTCAGCCCTCGCCCGCGGAGGACTCTATGACAGAACGGCGACCTTCCTGGCGTATTTTTTGATATCGATACCCGGTTTTTTCTTCGCTTACATCCTGATAATTGTCGTGGTCACCCGTATGCATGTCCCCGTGATCGGGATGGAAACCTTCGGCATTGGAAGTGCGTCGTGGATCACAACGATCATGGACCGAATATGGCACCTGCTGCTTCCTTCCGTTCTGGGTGCCACGGGCGGCATAGCAGTCCTTTCCCGCTATGTGCGAAGCCAGATGCTCGAGGTTGAGGGGCAGGATTATGTGCGTACAGCCAGAGCCAAGGGCCTTCCGGCGGATCAGGTCCACTACAAACATGCTCTCAGAAACGCACTGCTCCCGTTCGTTACAATGTTCGGCTTGATTCTGCCCGGGCTCATCGGCGGGTCTGTGATCATCGAATCCATCTTTTCCTGGCCGGGCATCGGAAGAATGGCCTACGAGGCCATCCTCGCCAGGGATTACCCGGTGATCCTCACCGTCAATTTTATATCGGCCGTGCTGGTGCTCGCGGGTACTTTTCTTTCTGACCTGCTTTACATGGTCGTGGATCCCAGGATCAGGCTCTGAAAGGCGCAGCCGAATCGAACGGATGTATGGAAACAGCTACCAATGGATAAAAAAGCAAACCAGGGCACGGAAATCTCGATAAGTAAACCCGAAACCACCCACACGCCACGCGTGCGTGCATTAACCGAGGCATTCTCCCAGAATCGCCTGGCCGCGGCAGGCATGGTTATTTTTGTATTGTTTTTCATTACAGCCGTTGCCGGCGTGTTTCTCACCTCCGGGACGGATCCGGTGTTCGATCCGGCCACTGTGCGGCTCCAGGAAAAACTGAGGCCCCCTCTTTCCTTGCCTTCAGTGGAAATTCTGCGGCCGGAGGAAATACCCCCTTTTGGAAGATATATCTTCGGGACCGATGACCTCGGAAGAGATATTTTCTCACGGATGCTCCAGGGGGCATGGGTAAGCCTCACGGTTGGTTTCGTCGCGGTAGGCATATCGGTTCTGGTGGGAATCTTCCTCGGAGGCATCGCCGGCTACTTCGGCCAGATCGCCATTTCACTGGGTCATATCCTGGCTGTCTGCCTTGCGGCTGCAGCAGCTGTTTCATTGGTTTCCGGCTTCCTGCCGGTGGGCCTTGTGCTCGCCGCCGCGGCCGCTCTATGGATGTGGGCCTGCCTTAAAAGCGGCAAAGGGGTTCCAGTTTCGAGGACAGGAACGACTATTTTAGACCGGGGCATGATTTCGGTTGATACACTAATCATGCGCCTGGTGGACATCATGCTTTGTTTCCCGAGCTTTTTCCTGATACTCACGGTGGTGGCGCTGCTCCCGGCAAGCATATACAACATCATGATCGTGATCGGCCTCACCAGCTGGATGGGTGCGGCCCGTTTCGTGAGGGCCGAATTCCTTTCGCTCAGGGAGCAGGATTTCGTGACCGCGGCAAAAGCGCTGGGGGTAAACGATATGCGAATCATCTTCCGGCATATCATGCCGAACGCCATAGCCCCGGTCCTGGTATCAGCTACCATAGGTATCGCAACCGCAATCCTTACCGAGGCGGGGCTAAGCTTTCTCGGTTTCGGCGTCCCGCCGCCGCACGCCACGTGGGGAAACATCCTTTCAGACGGCAAGCGGTTTATTTTCGACGCACCATGGTTGACCTTCATCCCGGGCATTTCGATATTGATCGTCGTGCTTTGTTTCAACCTGTTCGGTGAAGGGTTGCGCGACGCCTTCAACCCAAAGCTGAAGGAAAGGTAATCGATGCGGGCGCAAGAAACACTGCTGGCGATAGAGGATCTCCACGTTTTTTTCCGTACGCGCCGGTCCCTTGCGAGAGCCGTCGATGGGGTGGATATAACGGTGAACCGAGGGGAATCGGTTTGCATCGTCGGGGAAAGCGGGTGCGGAAAAACCGTGACCGCGCTTGCGGTGATGGGCCTGGTTCCCATCCCCCCGGGAGAAATCGACCGAGGCAGGATATTTTTCGACGGGAAGGACCTGGCCGTGCTCACCGACAGTCAGATGGAAAAAGTGCGCGGGCGACGGATCGCGATGGTTTTCCAGGAGCCTTTGACCTCGTTGAACCCGGTTTTCACGATAGGAAGCCAGATCGAAGAGGCGATCGCCGTACATGAAGAAATCGACCCCGCTGAATTGAAGAGGAGAACTGTAAAGCTGCTTTCGGATATCGGGCTTCCGTCTCCGGAATCCCGTTACCGGGACTACCCGCATCAGTTGAGCGGCGGGCAGCGCCAGAGGGTCATGATTGCCATGGCGCTTGCCTGCGATCCGGACCTGATCATCGCCGACGAGCCCACAACGGCGCTTGATGTAACGATCCAGGCGCAAATCCTTACCCTGATGAACCGAATCCAGCGTACCCGCGAAAAAGCCCTTCTCTACATAACGCACGACCTTGGAGTGGTCGCCAATATCGCGGATCGTGTCTACGTGATGTATGCCGGCACCGTGGTGGAGCAGGGACACACGAAGCAGATATTTTCCGAACCGGCACACCCATACACGAGGGGCCTTCTGGCCTCCCTCCCGGTTCGTACGAAACGTGGGAAACGGCTCCATTCAATCCCCGGAACCGTACCGGACCCGGCAAGAAAGCCCCCGGGATGCCCGTTTCATCCCCGATGCTCTTCGGCTGTTGATTCCTGCAGAAAAACCTTCCCCAAAATGTACGACCTCGGGGACGGGCACCTCACCCGGTGCCCTGTGCTGTTTGAAGAGATTTACGGATCCGGTGGACCTGACATTCCAGCAGGGAGGGGCCTCGATGAATAAAGCGTCTACCCGGTCTTCCGGTCTTTCTGAAAACGGTCATCAGGGCGAAGGCTCCCTGCCCACCCTGCAAGTGGAAAATCTGAGAAAATATTTCCCGGTTCAAAGGGGATTTTTCCAGCGCACCGTGGGATGGATCAAAGCGGTGGACGGCGTATCCCTTTCGATACCACCGGGAAAAACCCTGGCCCTTGTCGGTGAAAGCGGCTGCGGCAAAACCACGGTGGCGAAACTGGTTTTACGGTTGCTCGATGCAGATGAGGGAAAAATCGTGTTCCAGGGGCTCGACCTGGGAACCATCCACCGAAAGCACATGCAGTCCCTGCGCCGCCGCATGCAGATCGTCTTTCAGGATCCCTATGGATCCCTCAACCCGCGCATGACGGCGGGCCAATCTATAGCGGAGGGATTGCTGGGTCTCGAAATGGACAGGCAACAACGTGATTTGCGCATTCGGGAGCTGCTGTCCCTGGTGGGACTCGGCCCGGAGAGCGCAGGGCGTTATCCGCACGAATTCAGCGGCGGCCAACGTCAGCGCATAGGCATAGCGAGGGCTCTTTCGGTGGACCCTTCACTGATCGTATGCGATGAGCCCGTCTCGGCGCTCGATGTTTCCATCCAGGCCCAGATCATCAACCTGCTCGAGGATCTGCAGGATCGTCTCGGGCTCAGCTATCTTTTTATATCCCATGACCTCAACCTGGTAGGCTACCTCAGCGACCTGGTGGCGGTTATGTACCTGGGACAAATCATGGAAACCGCTCCGGCGGACGATCTTTTCGATAATCCCGTCCACCCGTACACCAGGGCGCTTCTTTCGGCCGTGCCGGTTCCGGAGCCGGGCCGGGGCTTTGACTCCGGGATTCTTTCGGGGGATGTCCCGAGTCCGTTGGACCCGCCGCCGGGCTGTAAATTCCAGGGGCGCTGCCCAATGGTTGAAAAAAGATGCAGAGAAAAGGAAATCCCTTTCTTCGAGACGAGCCCGGGCCACTTTGTTCGCTGCTGGAAAACCACCGGCAACTGAAATCCTTTTTTTTCTTGACTAGACCACAAGCACCCATGATATATTTTCATCCTCGTTGGGGGGTCGTTCAATGGTAGGACGACGGGTTCTGGCCCCGTTAATCGAGGTTCGAATCCTCGTCCCCCAGCCAATTTTTACCTCCTGCTTATGAAACTCCCTGGTCGCCTGCCATTGTTTTGTCTGATGATTCATCCTGAGAAAAGCGACCTCAGAAAATCAAAAACAGCCAACTGCGCTCAAATTGCCACGACCGGAAAGACGTGCCGAATTCCCGGTTTCATCCAAGGAGTACCGGGGAAAGTGAAATTTCCCTCATCGGACGTCCAGAAGCCGCAAAAACGGTGGAAATAGACCAGGCGGTCAAGTACAACCCGGGATTGTCCTAAACCGGATAGCCGCAATATTGCTATGGCAGCATGGAAAGCCACTGGTAAGCGGGTGCCACGAGGATGGATTGATCGCCGTTGGGAATCAGGTGGAAGCCATCAGCCTCCGCCACAAGCTGGACGGCCGGGGTTTTTAAAAAACTCTGGAATTTTCGAAGCGCTTTGCTGGGGTCCCTGTCCTTCAATTTGGCCTCGACCAAGACCACCGGCTCTCCATCGTTGGCAATCACAAAATCCACTTCCTGCTGCTCCTTGTTCTTGATGAAGTGCAGCGAAAAAGTGCCGTACCCCATGTCATTCCATTCGCTGATCGCGCGATAAAGTTCCATCGCCACCATGTTTTCAAACCGGGGCCCGGCTTCTTTGATTCGAGGGACATCCCACAAATATGCCTTACGTTCTTTCTGAATGGCCCTTGAAATGTGCCGGGTCCATGGGCCGATCGTGAAGATGAGATAGAACATCTCAAAGACGGAAAGCCAGCTTTGAACTGAGTTGTAAGAAACTTTGAGGTCCGATGCCAGGGATGGCACAGACAGCGGACTCCCTACACGCGAAGGAAGAAGAAAATAGAGCGTTTCCAGATCGGCGATGGATTTGATGTCCGTCAAATCCTGAATGTCCTCACGAATAAGTTGCCGTGAATAGATGTTGGCCCACCTGCGATAGTTGGTCTTGCTGCCTGCCAGATAGGGTTCTGGAAACCCACTCAACTCGGACAATCCCCTCCAGATTTCCTTGAGGTTGCTCCATCCCGCCATGTCAACCTTCAAGGGATCCTGCAGGAAGCTGCCTATCTCCCGGTTCCGGCCTCCCAGTTCAGAAATTGTGAACGGCCAGAGATGGAAGAGAAAATATCGCCCAGCCAGGGAGTCCCCCCCCTTCTGATAGGTATCCAGTCGGCCGCTTCCAGAAACAAGGAACTGGTACTGGTCATGAAACTGATCGTAAATGCCTTTCAGGTAATTTTTCCAGTCTTTGTATTTGTGGATTTCATCGAGAATCACCAGCGGGGTCGATGCGTCTCGTCGTTCCAGAGTTGTGAAAAAGCCAGGCGTTTTCAGGAATTCGGCCCTATGATCAGGGATGTCCCAGTTGCAATAAACATGGTTGGAAAAAGATCTGGAAATCAGTTTGGCAAGAGTGGTTTTACCGGTCTGTCGCGGCCCCACGAGGAAAACCATGGGCTTATGCTTGGAAAGTTCTTTCCAGGTTCTGATATAAAGCGATCGTGTTTCCATGGCGGTTATTCTTCACATAACTGAAAAATAGTCAAGACTATTTTTAAATAGGCTGAAAAATAGTCAATGCAAGGCAGTAGGTCCACCCACAAATCTTCGGGTAAGCCGAGCAGCCGTCTGTCTCATTCCCTGAGGTTCAACGATTGATCAACTATGAAAATCGCTTGACACGACGTGTTGTTTTTCTGTACGGTTCCGAATAGAAATCAACATTGGTCCCATCGTCTAGCGGTCTAGGATATCGCCCTCTCACGGCGAAGACACGGGTTCGAGTCCCGTTGGGACTACCAAGTGGTAGATCAACCCTTGATTTTTCGGATTATTCCTCCCCAAATGGCACCGGACGCCGTCTCTTTATCACTTTTTATTTCAACTTTTTGGCGTCCAAAACATTGGTTATAATAACGCGGCTTTGTTTTTTTGTCACTATACTTGCGCTTAAAAACTTTTGCAAGTTCATGATATCATAAATGGAGGTTTTTGATCATGAATTATACAAAAAGTCGGAAATTTCTTGTTTCAGCTTGGTTGTTTTCCCTGATTTCTGTTTTCGCAGTCTGGCCGCCGGGAACGGCCCAAGGATTTCTCGCTATCTCGATAGATGGTGATATTTCAGACTGGGCTGGGATGGAACCTGCTTTCCGGGACCGGGTGAATGATCAAAACACGGCGGCCGCTTTCAATGGAACGGACATCGAAGAGGTTTACCTCGCAAGAGATGATACCTACCTGTACATTATGATGAAGATCTATGGCCACGATCCCAAGATGGACATGGACGTCCTATATGTTTTTCAGGCCAACCAGTCTTCACAAAGTGCGGACACGCCCGGTGACCGATGGACCGCAGCCCAATACGATTCTTTCACTGGTTGGAGCGTCTCGGTTCTGGAAAAAGGAAATCCCGATGAGATTGCTCACTATGACGAAAATTATGTAGGTGTGGGCGACAGGTGTATTGAATGGAAAATTCCATTGTCCGACATCGGGGACATGACCGATTGTTTCTTGAGGGTATACACGCACGTCATCCAGCAGCCCCAGAATTACCCGGTCAGCGATGAGAACATAACGAATATTCCCATCCTGTTTGATGAAGACGGAATATTCATTGGAGTCGGACATCCTCAGTTACAATGGGTTAATCTTCGCCACCAGACATATGAAAACGGAAATGAGTTGAGTAGACTTTATATGACCCTTATGGACGAAGCCCGTAACCAAATCACTGAAAATCTTTCACCATTAGTGGAACTGTTCGACCCCTTAGGTCGTCCAGTAGCCCTTACCCCAACCCCGCCAACAGCTTGGAGCGATTATAGTTTTATTTTTGGACGCTACGAGGCGAATACTGGGAAGTGGATTTATGACCCTGCTTTTAGCTCAGATCCTTCATATTCATTCAATTTTAATGATACATTGTTTGCGGGAGATTACCGTTTGGTACTCACCATTTCCGGCTATCCTCCAGCGGAATTCTTCATATACTACCGCGGACAGGTCGATCTCCCTGTCTTTTCCGCAGCATCTTTCAAAGCAAAGATCGACACATCCGGAAATCTTGTCTGGCGCTGGGATGTGCCCGATGTTTTCAACTCTGACATCTCTACCTCTAATAGGGCGTCCATAGGTACCTTATTCCAGGGGATGCCCACGCGTAAATTATTGTATGTGACTGTTCCAACTCAGATGGGCTTTGCCTTCGTGCCCAAGAACGTTCTGGATATATTTATGGACGAAGGCGAAACTCTAACACTTGGGCTCAACCTTCGGGAAAACAACAATGTCAGTCGCTCGTATTCCAACAGAATCCCCTTGCAGGCGGCTACCGGTCCTCCACTCTGCGATGTGGACGGAGACGGGTTAACCGGTCTATCTGAGGCTGTCTATTCTCTTCAGGCAGCATCGGGGACGAGGCCAACAGGAGAATGAAAATAAACTTTTTATGATTTATTTCTTTTGAAATTTCTATAAAGTGCATTCCCTTTGTGAAGATACCGCTTCGTCGAACTTTCGCTGGCGTGCCGGTAGAAAATGGATAGCTCCACCGATTCCTGCCGCGTCGCCGGCCACATAAAGGTTCACCCGTGTAGCTGGCTTACAGTGTCACAGGCCTTTTGCAAGCCGTTTGTTTGTGTATATCCGACTGGGGCGGTTCGGTCAGAGCTGTGGTCGATAAGACGGCTTCTGTTACTGTGGCTCAAAAAAGGCTTAATGGTTTGGCTGTTATCGTCCATCCGGAAATACCGGATGGACGCTTACCTGCCGGGTCTGCTACTGTACCGACCCGCTGGGCGGTGCGGGTGGCGGAGCACCATCTTCCGGAACATCGCACGCCACAGTCATGCCCAGCATCAA
>JAWOBE010000050.1:0-29128 GCA_046498185.1 Desulfatiglandaceae bacterium
AAGAACCAAAGCTTGCATCTGAATCCCCTCCGGTCGTTGCTCATTTATCGCGGTTGAAAACCGCTCCCACAGTAAACAGCGAGTCTCCATCGTGGAGAACTACGAAATATGAGGCTCCCGCATCGAAACCCCCGGCGCAGCCGGAATCGGAAGGTACTACCCTGCAGCCGTTAGCCATTAGCTATTAGTTATTAGGAATCCAAAACCGCTACCTGAAAAACAGCCGATACCGACTCCGGCACCGACGCCGAGGGAAAAAGCATATCGATTACGACAACGACAACCGCTTCGCTTCGCTCCGCTGACAACGACCAACCTCAAGCCAGTATCTGAATGCGCCAAATTAAAAACAACCGATACCGACCCCGATACCGACCCCGAGAGAAACTACTTGAACAACAGTCCCCATTTATCCCCCGGCGCGGCCGGAATTATACCGGAACTATAACACAGCCACAGCGGCGACTTCCACCAGAGCCCCTTTCGGAAGAGCAGCAGCCTGTACACAAGCCCTGGCAGGCGGATCGGACTTGAAAAATTCTCCGTATACCGTGTTCACCGCAGCAAAATCGTTTATGTCCGCCAGAAAAACCGTCGCCTGCACAACGTTTTCCATAGACGAGCCTGCAGCCTCAAGCACGGCCCGAAGATTCTCCAGGCATTTCTTCGCCTGAACTTCGACGCCGCCTTCAACCATAATTCCCGTTTCGGGCACAAGACCTATCTGCCCGGAAACAAATACCATCGATTCAGTTTTGACCGCCTGTGAATAGGGCCCGACCGCGGCCGGTGCATTTGAAGTCTGAACAATTTTCTTTTCCATAAAAAACTCCACTTTTTCAGTTTCAGGTCATTTCCCTCTCACACATATACCCAGAGAGTGAACATATATTAACTTCTCATAGAAAAAAAACGCAAGGTTTCAGGAAAAGAACCGGCTGAAAACCGGTCGGTGACATACAAAGCGGATCATTCAAGGCAGGTTTTACAGAAACCCTCATCGATCGCCACTGGGTATCGGCCGTCAAAGCATGCCATGCAGAAGTCTTCGGGATTTTCAACCGCCGCGGCCAAATCTTCAATGCTCAGATATCCGAGGCTGTCCAGCCCTGTATAACGGCGGATCTGCTCCACGGTTTTATCCGCGGCTATAAGCTCCCCTTTGCTGGTGAAATCGATCCCGTAATGGCAGGGAAAGCGATGCGGAGGGCAGCTTACCAGCATGTGAACTTCGCGGGTCCCGATATCCCGCAATGTTTTTACCCGGGTCCGCGAGGTGGTCCCCCGGATGATGGAATCCTCGATTATCAACACTTTTTTTCCTGTAAGCAGTTCCTTTACCGGGTTCAATTTGACTTTAACGCCGAAATCGCGCATCTGCTGAGATGGTTCGATGAAAGTTCTACCGACGTAGTGGTTGCGGATCATCCCCATCTCGAGAGGCAGGCCGGAAGCCTGTGCATAGCCTATGGCCGCATAGTTGCCGGAATCAGGAAAAGGCATAACAAAATCCACATCAAGCGGGTATGCCGCGGCGAGCATTTCTCCCTGGCGCTTCCGGAACAGGTAAACATTCTGTCCGAACACGGTGCTGTCGGGCCGGGCGAAGTATATCAGTTCGAATATGCACTGAGCCTTGCGCTCCGAGGTTTCGAAAAATACGCACCTCAAACCTTGCCGGTCGATGATGCATATTTCCCCGGGCTCCAAATCCCGAAGGAATCGGGCCCCCACCAGGTCGAAAGCGCAAGTCTCGGACGCCACCACGTAGGCGCCGTCGAGAACTCCGATACTCAACGGATGGAACCCGTGTGGATCCCGGCATGCAATCAGGCTGTCTCCGGTCATAAGCAGCATGGAATACGCTCCCTGGATGCGGTTTGCTGCGTCCCGCACCGCTGATTCAAGACCGTGCCGAATGCCCCTTGCGACCAGGTGGAGGACCACTTCGCTATCCATCGTGGTTTGGAAGATGGAGCCGTGCTCCTCCATTTCATGCCGTATCGCACCTGCGTTCACCAGGTTGCCGTTGTGGGCCACCGCGAGGGAAGTGCCGGAAAACTGCACCTTGAGCGGCTGAGTATTTACCAGGACCGAAGAACCGGTGGTCGAATAGCGTACATGCCCGAGAGCTATCCGGCCGGGAAGTCTTTCAAGGATTTCCTGCGTAAAAATGTCGTGAACCAGGCCCATGGCCTTATGTTCACGTACGACTCCACCGTCCGAGGCGACGATGCCCGCCGACTCCTGTCCCCGGTGCTGGAGTGCGTAAAGACCGAAGTAGGTGAGCCTCGATGCATCCGGGTGCCCATAGACCGCGAATATCCCGCACTCTTCACGAGGACGGCCTGAAAAACAATCGGCCTGCATACTCCTTATCATCGCTTGCTCCCAAATAAAAAAATAACATCCAATAACAAATAAACTAACAGCTAATAGCTAATAGCTGTCATGATATTCCTGCAGGCTGCGAACCTGAAGCTCTCCGTTAATCAATGCCTTTATCGCCAGGGTTGTCGCCCTGGCGCCTGCCACGGTGGTCGTATATGCCACGTTGTTTTCGAGAGCGGCCCTTCGAATTGCCGCCGAATCCGAAACCGCCTTCTTGTTGCTGGTGGTGTTTATCACCAGGCGGATTTCATTGTTTTTTATCATGTCCACTATGTTAGGCCTGCCCTCGCGTACCTTAAATACCCTCTCGGCTGCTATTTCATGGTACCCGAGAAAACGGGCAGTGCCTTCTGTTGCGACAATTTCAAAGCCCAGGCTTTGAAGAATCGCAGCCGTATCGGCTATCGCGCGCTTGTCGCGGTCCTTTATGCTGATGAACACCTTACCTTCAAGCGGTAGACTCTGGCCGGCGGCTATCTGCGCCTTCGCGAATGCAAGGCCGAAACTCCTGTCTATTCCCATGACCTCGCCGGTGGACTTCATCTCGGGGCCAAGGAGTGTGTCCACACCCGGAAAACGGTTGAAGGGAAAAACCGATTCCTTGCAGCATATATGTTCCGGACCGGTCCTGCCGCCGGTGAGATCCGAAACAAGCCCCAGGGCTTCAAGACTCTCACCCACCATCAACCGGGTGGCCACCTTGGCCAAGGGAACACCGGTCGCCTTGCTGACGAAAGGAACCGTCCGGGAAGCCCTGGGGTTCACTTCCAGCACGTAGACCTGTTCGTCCTTGACCGCATACTGGATGTTCATCAATCCGACGACCTTGAGTTCTCCTGCTATGGCCTTGGTATATTCCCTGATGGAACCGACGACCGACCGGCTGAGGTTGATCGGCGGAAGCACGCAGGCGCTGTCGCCGCTGTGAATGCCTGCCTCTTCGATATGCTCCATGATGCCCGCCACGATTGTACGCCGCCCGTCGGAAACCGCATCCACATCAACTTCTACGGCATTGTCGAGAAAACGGTCGATCAGTACGGGTTTTCCGGGAGAAACTTCCACCGCCGCATCCATGTAACGGAGCAGTTCATCGTCGTCATACACAATTTCCATCGCACGGCCTCCAAGCACGAACGAAGGTCTGACGACAACGGGGTAACCCACTTTCCGGGCCACGGACAACGCCTCTTCGACGCAGGCGGCCGTCCCGTTTTCGGGTTGCCTGAGCCCGAGCTTTTCAAGAAGCCGCTGGAACAAATCACGATCTTCAGCGAGGTTTATGTCATCGGGATGGGTGCCAAGAATACGAACGCCGGCTTCTGCAAGCTCTCCTGCAATATTGAGAGGCGTCTGACCTCCGAACTGGACGATCACGCCTTCCGGCTTTTCCCGGGCCACGATATTCAGAACATCCTCCGTGGTCAAAGGCTCGAAGAAAAGCTTGTCCGAGGTATCGTAGTCTGTGCTGACCGTTTCGGGGTTGCTGTTGATCATGATGCTTTCTATCCCCAGCTCCCTCAGTGCAAACGAAGCGTGCACACAGCAGTAATCGAACTCTATGCCCTGGCCTATGCGGTTGGGGCCACCACCCAGGATAACCACTTTCCGTCGCAAAGAAGGCCGGATTTCGTTTTCCTGTTCGTATGTGGAGTAAAAATACGGTGTGTAAGCCTCGAACTCAGCCGCACAGGTATCCACGAGCCTGTAAACCGGCAAGACTTCCTTCCGCTCCCTCGCGGTTCTTACATCACCTTCGGAAATACCGCACAGGGCCGCCAGGAATCTGTCTGAAAAACCCCACTGCTTTACATGCATCCAGTATTCTGCACTCCACTTGTTCAGGCCGTCTCCGGCCTCCGTGGTGTTTCTGATTTCATTTTCCATCCGGTGCAGTTCGCTTATATGGAAAAGAAACCACCGGTCGATGCCTGTCAATTCATGAATCCGCTCAAGATCCATCCCGGAGCAAAAAGCGTCGTAGATCGAAAAAAGCCTGAGCGAATCAGGCATCGCCAATGCAGCTTCAAGGCCTGTTGGGCTCCAGTCCCCGGATCGACCCCGGGATCCTGCAGGTCCGAAGCCGAATCGGCCGGTTTCCAGCGAACGCACGGCTTTCTGCAAGGCCTCTTTAAAAGTCCTGCCTATAGCCATTGTTTCGCCGACAGATTTCATCGAGGTAGTCAAAAGATCCCGTGCTCCGGGGAATTTCTCGAAGGTCCACCTTGGGATTTTTACGACGCAATAATCAATCGCCGGTTCAAAGGAGGCCATGGTTTCCCGGGTGATGTCGTTCGGAAGTTCATCAAGCGTATAGCCCACGGCAAGCTTCGCGGCAATTTTCGCGATGGGGAACCCGGTGGCTTTGGAAGCGAGAGCCGAGCTTCTCGAAACCCTGGGATTCATTTCAATCACAACCAGGTCTCCGTTATCGGGGTTTACGGCGAACTGTACGTTGGATCCGCCGGTTTCCACGCCGATCTCGCGCATTACTGCTATCGCCGCGTCCCGCATCTCCTGGTATTCCCGGTCCGTCAATGTCTGGGCCGGAGCGACGGTTATGCTGTCCCCGGTGTGAACCCCCATCGGGTCCATATTCTCGATCGTACAAATCACGACGACGTTGTCGTTTTTGTCCCGCATTACCTCCAGTTCGTATTCCTTCCACCCCAGGAGAGCCTCCTCCATGATGATCTCGGGAATCATGCCGGCTTCGAGTCCTGCCTTTGCAAGCTCTTCCATCTCTTCACGATTATAGGCGACCCCGCTCCCGGCGCCTCCGAGTGTAAAGCTTGTGCGGATAATAAGGGGATAGCCTATGCGCTCGGCGGTCTCCCTGGCCTCTTCCATGTTTCGTGCCAATCCATTTCCCGGAACCCTGAGGCCTATTCCGGTCATCGCATCCCGGAACCTCTCGCGGTCCTCCGCTTTCATGATCACCGGCAGCGACGCCCCGATCAATTCCACCCCGAATTTCTCCAGCACCCCGCTTTCAGACAGTTTTACCGCGGTGTTGAGCCCTGTCTGCCCGCCGAGGGTGGGAAGCAGAGCGTCAGGCCGTTCCCTCTCTATGACGCGTGCCGCAAAATCCGGGGTTATCGGCTCAACATACGTCCGATGGGCGGTTTCCGGGTCCGTCATTATCGTGGCGGGGTTGCTGTTCACCAGCACGACCTCGTAGCCCTCCTCCCGAAGCGCTTTGCATGCCTGGGTCCCGGAATAATCGAATTCACAGGCCTGTCCGATCATTATCGGGCCCGAGCCTATTATAAGTATTTTTTGGATGTCGGTTCGTTTGGGCATTCTTTTGATTGTTATCCGTTATTGGTTAACGTTATCAGTTATTCGTTATTCGTTATTTGTTATTAGTTATTTGTTCTTCACGCTCTCCCGCCTTATGACTTTCGAATCCCATGCTTCTGGTGGGTCATCATCTCGACGAAGCGGTCGAAAAGATAGCCCGCATCGTGTGGGCCGGGGGAGGCTTCCGGATGATGCTGCACCGAAAACAAGGGCATACGCCTGTGCGAAAGACCCTCCAGAGTCCCTTCGTTCAGGTTGACATGCGTCATCACAACATCCGGATCTTCAATCGAAGCCATATCGACGCAGAATCCATGGTTCTGGCTGGTGATTTCCACCTTGCCGGAGGCGATGTTCCTGACCGGCTGGTTAGCCCCACGGTGGCCGAATTTGAGTTTGAATGTATTTCCTCCGAGCGCAAGCCCGATCAATTGATGACCGAGACATATACCGAATATGGGCCGCATGCCTATCTGGGCCTTTATGGTTTCCACAGCGTATGAAAGCGCCGCGGGATCCCCTGGTCCGTTGCTAAGGAAAAGCCCGTCCGGATCAAGCCGCTCAATCGTCCCGGAAGAAGCGTCGGCAGGAACAATCACGACATTGCAGCCCCGCTGGTCGAGCATACGGAGAATATTGTATTTTATTCCGAAATCCAGTGCCACCACCCGCAGGCGACCGGGTCTGCGGCGCCACACCGAAAAATCCACCGCCCCGATCGGTTCGGGGCCTTCTTCGCCCCACCATTGGGATTCCTTGCAGGTTACCTGACGCACAAGGTCGAGGCCTTCCATCTCGGGGCTTTTCCTTGCCTTTTGAACCAGGGATGCAGCGTCCAGGTCCTCCGTCGACAGCGCCCCCCGCATCGCCCCTCTGATCCTGATATGTTTCGCCAGCGCCCTGGTGTCAATTCCCTCAATCCCCGGTACACCGGCTGAAACGAGATAATCAGCGAGGCTTCCACTCGCCCTCCAATTGCTGTAGTAAGGCTGATATTCCCTTACCAGCAGAGCCTCTACATGAACACGGCCTGATTCGATATCCTCTTCGTTCACCCCGTAGCTGCCGATCAACGGGTAGGTCATGGCTACCATCTGGCCGCAGTAGGAAGGGTCTGTAAGAATTTCCTGGTAACCGGTCATAGCGGTGTTGAAGACCACTTCGCCGGTTATTTCACACCGGCCGGTAAAGGACCGCCCTGGAAAAATCGTCCCGTCTTCAAGCGCAAGGAGTGCTTTCATGTTGCTGAACCTATCTGTACAAATAAATAATGAAATTCTTCGGACTCCGCCAAGGAGATCAACCTTTCCATCGGCTCTTCAAATACCTCAAAATCCCCCGGGCGGCTGTTCTTCCGTCCATTATAGCCTTTGCCACCAGCGACTGCCCGCTCCTGACATCGCCCGCCGCGAAAAGCCCGGGAACATTTGTCATACGGTCACTGGAGCCTGTTACGTTCCCGCGGTCATCCATTTCAACCTGCAACCGCTCGATTATCCGGTTCGGCTCCGGCCCCAGATATCCTGCCGCTATCAAAACCAGGTCTGCTTCCACCTCGATTTCGCTTCCAGCGACCTCAACGGGGCGCAGGGGGAGCCCCTCTCGGGAAAATTCCCATGAAACCCGTCGGCATACGACCTTTTTCACAGAATCTTCGCCGCGGAATTCGATCGGACTGATCTCCCACAAGCGCCGCCCTCCTTCCTCATGAGCGTGGCTGGAACGCAAAACCCAGGGCCAGATAGGCCAGGGAGTTGCAAGCGGCCTTTCTTCGGGCGGCTTGGGCATGATCTCCATCTGGACGACCGAGGCCGCCCCCTGCCTGAAAGCGGTTCCCAGGCAGTCCGATCCGGTGTCCCCGCCTCCTATAACCACAACCGTTTTACCTGCCGCTGTTATACCGGATGAAGGATCTTTGATCTCCCCGGAAATACGCATGTTCTGTTCCCGGAGGTAATCCATCGCGAAATAAATACCGGCCAGTTCCCTGCCGGGTATCGAAAGATCTCTGGGCTTGCGTGAACCGCAGGCAAAGCAGACCGCCTCGAACCGGCTTGAAAGAAATCCGTAGGATAAATCTCTGCCGACATTCACCTCCGGTTCGAAAACGACCCCTTCGGCCTCCATCAGCCGTATGCGTCTGTCCACGACCCATTTCTCGAGCTTGAAATCAGGGATCCCATAGCGGAGTATGCCGCCCGGCTTCTTTCCTTCATCGAACACCGTCACCCTTACTCCCGCCCTGTTCAGGCTGTCCGCCGCAGCCAGGCCGGCAGGTCCGGCTCCAATCACCGCCACCCTTTTATCCAGACGAACCGGCGGCGGAGACGGAAGGATGAAGCCGCTCTCGAAACCTCTCTCCACGACCGCAAGCTCTATCTGGCGAATCGTCACCGGATCGGTGTGAACACCCGCCACACATGCCGCCTCGCAGGGCGCAGGGCATACACGGCCGGTGAATTCCGGAAAATTGTTCGTGCTCTGCAGCACATACAATGCCTCCCGCCATTTCCCGGCTAAGGCCCACCGGTTCACTTCCGGGACTACGTTGGCAAGCGGACAGCCGAATGCGTGGCAGAAAGGGGTGCCGCAGTCCATGCATCGCCCGGCCTGCTCAACCACATCGGTGTAGCTCCACAGAGGTTCCACCTCAAGGTAATCATACAATCTTTCGGAAACGGACCGATAGACTTTTCTTTTCCCGGCCACATTCAGAAACGCCGTCTGTTCACCGCTCATCTGCAAAACCCCGCTCAACCCCGATCCATTTCAGCCCTCTCGGTGGCCTCGTCTTCCTTGCTCATTTTTCCGAGAACCCTTCGATATTCCATGGGAAAAACTTTCACGAAAAACGGGAGGCACGCTTCCCATCCATCCAGGATATCCGCCGCCTTCCGGCTGCCCGTATAACGAAGGTGCCGCTCGATCAAACCCCGTAATTCTTCCGTGTCCGCATGTTCGGTGACCAATTCAAGATCCACCATGTCAAGGTTGCATCTTGAATCGAACAACCTGTCTGAATCATATACATACGCTATGCCGCCGCTCATTCCGGCCGCGAAATTTATTCCGGTCTCCCCCAAAACCACGACCCTGCCCCCGGTCATATACTCACATCCGTGGTCACCGACGCCCTCTACAACCGTCGAGGCACCGCTGTTGCGGATCGCGAAACGCTCGCCGGCTTTTCCTTGAAAATAGGCTTCTCCGGCTGTGGCCCCGTAAAGGACCACGTTTCCGGCGATGATATTCTCCGAAGGGTCGTACCCGGCACCCGGATAAGGTTTGACGATCAACCGCCCCCCGGAAAGTCCCTTGCCTACATAATCGTTGGCCTCCCCCTCCAGGATCAAGGTCAACCCCTTGGAGCAGAACGCGCCGAAACTCTGACCAGCCGCCCCGCTGAAGGTGCATGTCACGGTGTCGTCCGGCAGCCCGCCCCCCCCGTAGCGCCTCGCTATTTCACCCGAAAGCATCGCCCCTGTTGTCCTGTTCACGTTTCTTATCGGCAAGGCCATGGAAACCGGTTTTCCGGATTCAAGCGCTGGTGCCGCCCGTTTGATCAGTTCCCTGTCGAGTATATCCTCTATGTCGTGAATTTGCGGGCCGGTGCACCGATAAGGGCCGTCTGAAGGTTTCATGAAAACTCTCGAAAAATCAAGTCCCCGGGTCTTCCAGAAGCCTGTCGCCCTGTTCGTATCAAGGAATTCCGACCTTCCGATCATATCCTCCATGCGGCGAAAACCGAGCGCAGCCATCCAGGAACGGACCTCTTCTGCCACCATCGTAAAATAGGTTGTTACATGCTCCGGGGTGCCGGAAAAAAAGGCCCTAAGCAATGGATCCTGCGTCGCGATCCCCGCCGGGCACGTATTGGCCTGGCATTTGCGCATCATAACGCAGCCGAGGCTCACCAGCACCGCCGTGGCGAATCCGTATTCCTCGGCGCCAAGCAAAGCGGCTGCCACCACGTCCCTGCCGGTCTTCATCTGGCCGTCCACCTGCACTCGAATGCGGCTTCTAAGCCGGTTAAGCACCAGTGTCTGCTGTGTTTCCGCCAGCCCCAGCTCCCACGGAACACCGGCATGACGTATCGACGAAAGCGGAGAGGCACCCGTTCCCCCATCGCCGCCGCTGATAAGCACCACATCCGCGCGTGCCTTGCTGACTCCCGCGGCCACGGTGCCCACCCCCGCTTCAGCCACCAGCTTCACCGAAATCCTGGCTTCGGGGTTGGCGTTTTTGAGGTCGAATATCAACTGGGCCAAGTCCTCGATCGAGTAGATGTCGTGATGGGGCGGAGGTGATATAAGTGTCACCCCCGGTGTGGAGTGCCGCACACGGGCGATTTCCCGGTTCACCTTGTGCCCCGGAAGCTGCCCTCCCTCCCCCGGCTTCGCCCCCTGGGCTATCTTTATCTGCAGGTCTTTTCCGTTGACCAGATATTCGATTGTCACTCCGAACCGTCCGCTTGCAACCTGCTTAACCGCGCTGGACATGCTGTCGCCGTTCGGAAGAGGTTTGTAGCGGGAGGGGTCCTCGCCGCCCTCGCCGCAGTTGCTCATGGCCTTTATCCGGTTCATCGCCACGGCGATCGTTTGATGCGCTTCCCGGCTGATCGAGCCAAAGGACATCGCCCCTGTAACAAACCGGGTCATAATCGACGATGCAGGCTCCACCTCTTCAAGCGGCACCGGCGGACTCTCTTTGAACCTGAACATCCCGCGCAAAGTGCACAGGCGTCCCGCCTGTTGGTTTATCAGTTCGGCGTAGCCGGAATATGCATCCATGTCTCCGGTCCGCACTGCCTTCTGAAGAAGCCTTATCGCCTCCGGCGTCCAAAGGTGCCTCTCACCGTCCACGCGGTAGCGATATTCCCCACCGGACGGAAGCACCACCGGTGAAGGTGGAACGTCCGATTCGGCGGCATCGAACCTTGCTGCGGCTTCCGCGGCGATCTCATCAAGGCCGATGCCTTCTATCCTGGAAGCCGTTCCCGGGAAGAATTCATCCACCACCTCCCTGTTCAATCCTATAGACTCGAATACCTGTGCACCCCTGTAGCTCCTCAAAGTCGAAATCCCCATCTTGGACATAATTTTGAGCAGCCCCCTGCACAGCGCCTTGATATAATTTTCAAGAGCCACCGCCACCGGGACCGGCGCGCTCAGATGACCGTCCTCGCACATAGCGGCTGCGGTTTGAAAGGCCAGGTAAGGGTTTATCGCCGTCGCGCCATAACCGAGCAGCAGGGCCATATGCATAACGTCGCGCGCCTCTCCGGTTTCCACCAGAATCCCGGCCGAAGGCCTCTTGCCGCAGCGTGCCAGATGCTGGTTAACCGCCGACACCGCAAGCAGGGCAGGGATGGGAACGACGCCCGGGGGAAGATTCCTGTCACTCAACACGATTAGAGATACACCCGAGGCCGATGCCGTTTCGCAGTCCTTACAAAGGTCTGAGAGCGCCTCTTTGAGCCCCAGGGTTTTTGCGGAACGAGAAAAACCGATTTTGAAGGTGGCCGTCAGAAAGTTTTTTTCCTTGAGATTTCTTATCCTCTCCAGGTCTTCGTCGGCGAGTATGGGATGGAGCAGTTTTATGAGCCTTGCATGTGCGGGTACCTCTGAGAGAATGTTTCCAGGGTTGCCGATAAACGTCATCAGCGTCATCACCAGTTCTTCCCGTACCGGATCTATGGCAGGGTTTGTCACCTGTGCGAAAAGCTGCTTGAAATAGGAGTAAAGCAGCTGGTTCTTCTCGGACAGAACCGCCGGCGGGATATCCGCCCCCATCGATCCCACCGGTTCGTATCCCCTGGAAGCCATCGGCTCCAGGATCATCTGGAGTTCTTCACGGGTGTAGCCGAACAGCCTCTGCAGGGCGGTCAAGTTCCCACGCTCCGGTTTTACCGGGGCAACCGCGCCGTAAAAAGCGCGTACCGTGATCTTGTTCTCCTCCACCCAGCGCCTGTAAGGCTGGCTCCTGGCACAGAGTGTTTTTATCTCGCCATTTTTAAGTACCCGTTTTTTTTCAAAATCAACCAGGATCATCCTGCCAGGCCTCAAGGCCCCCTTTTCCACGATGTCGGCCGGATCCAGGTCCAGTGCCCCGGCCTCAGATGCGAAAACTATGCGGCCCTTGCGAGTGATCGAGTATCTCCCGGGTCTCAGGCCGTTTCTGTCAAGCATAGCTCCTACATGACCGCCGTCCGAAAAAGCCAGCGCCGCCGGGCCGTCCCATGGTTCCATCAAGCCGGCATGGTACTCGAAAAATCCTCTCTGGTCGGGGCCCAGCGGATATTTTACTCCCCAGGCCTCGGGAACCAGCATCAACATGGCGTGCGGCAGACTCCGACCGCCATGCAGCAAAAGTTCGAGGGCATTGTCGAGACAGGCTGAATCACTACCCTTCTCGTTGATCACCGGCAGGATTTTCTTGATATCAGCCCCGAACAGCGGTGACTGCAGCGTAGATTCACGGGAGCGCATGTGGTTTATGTTTCCTCTCAGGGTGTTTATTTCACCGTTGTGCGCAAGAAAACGAAAAGGCTGCGCCAGCTCCCATGAGGGAAAGGTGTTGGTGCTGTATCGCTGATGGACCACCGCGAAGGGACTCGTGAAATCAGGCTCATGCAAATCCGGATAGAAAAGCGGCAGTTGGTCGCCCCGCATCAACCCTTTGTAGACGACGGTGCGGGCCGACATGCTCGGTATATAAAAAATGTTCCGGCCGGAAACCTGTTCTTCGACAGCCTTCTCCGCGCACCTCCGGGCGATGAAGAGTTTCCGGTCAAGGGCCTCCCCAACAATTCCTCCACCGTCGATCGCACACTGAAAAATCGTCGGCCGGCCGGCGCCGGCCTGTTCCCCCAGCACGCTCCGGTCCACCGGCACCTCCCGCCATCCGAGAACCCGAAGGGACTCCTTTTCGCAGCTGCACTCGAATATCCCGACACATTCATCCCTCACACGGGGATCACGAGGCAGGAAAACCATCGCCACGCCGTAGGCGCCGCACGGAGAAAGTTTCCGCCCCGCGGAACCAAAATGGTTTCTAAAAAAGCCGTCCGGTATCCTCACCAAAATGCCCGCTCCGTCTCCGGTGGACAGATCCCCCCCAACGGCTCCCCGGTGCATAAGATTCCTCAGTACGGTTACACCCTGTTCTATGATCTGATGATCCTCGGTTCCATCTATGTTGGCCAGGAAACCCACTCCGCAGCCGTCGTGTTCGAACCCGGGTTCATAGAGGCCGAAAACGGGGTGAAAACCTCCGATAAACTTCTGCTGCCCGCTTTCCATCGTAATACGCTAAAACAGGTAAATCTGGTGACTGTCGGGATTCTTCCCGAAGCAGGTTATGTCATCGACCCTATCCAACTTCGGGCCTTTAGTCAGCGCGTATAGCGTGCGTTCGACACCGATTCCTCCCCCGAAGGTCTCCGGGAAAGTCCGCCTGCCGGAGGCGTCCCTCCTCGAGGTAACCAGGAGAAACGGTCCATAGCCCCCAAGCTGGTCGATGTTCTTGACATTGCCCTCGAAAATCACCGGGCGCGCAGGAATGATGCCGTTGTCAAGCAGCCTCTCGACAATAGCCTCATGAAGCCACTCCCTGACCGCGCCGGAAAGAATTTCCACAGCCGGGCCGTGTGCGCCGGTATCCCTGGATATACTCTTGGCGCAGATGTCGAAGTTATAGATCATATCAGAGGTTACCTCGTTAAGATTCACTTTGCCTTCAGGCTGAAGATATGGATATATCAGATCGTAATTTTCCCTCATGATTCCGGTGATCCAGAAAAACTGCCCGCCCACCTCCTTGCCGAGCTCCACCTCGCATCCACGGCCGTGGCGTTTCACGGCCTCGTCGAATTTGAAGCGCGGGAAAGGCCTTTCCGGCGCTTCAAGCACAACTCCGAGGGTTTTGAGTTCATCGTCATTTTTCTCCGCCATCCGGGAAACTGCGTGTACAATCATCCTTTCGAAAAGGCTCATGGCTTTCTCCATGTCCTCGGCGAGGATTTCCTTTACTTTTTCGGGCTCCTGCAAGTACATATCGAGGTCAATGCCCCGGTTGCGCCTCATTTCCAGATCCATCTGGCTGAAATCGATCAGGTACCGCCCCCGCTGGACCCTGTCGGGGCTCTCCATTTCCAGCCGTATGTTCGGACTGTCTATGAAAACCCCCTTTATGCGGGGATTGTGGCACGCAAGGAATTTTGCGTAAATCATGCTGTGGGTCATAACGTAGAGCTGCCCTTTATAGTGTATGCTGGGGACATACTCCACGTCGTGCGCCAGCGGGTCGGTGATTTCGCTGATCTGAACCCGGTCGATGTTGAACAGGCCTTCATCTGCGAGAAACTGCTGCATCGCGTTGACGAAAGTGGTTCGAAGTGCGAGTGCGGCATACAGCATGTCCCCCTCCCATTTTTGGCAGTAGTATCTGTCAAGATACTCCCCCATGCTGGACCCGCCCTGAGCCAACGATGCCTGAAACCCGAAAAGACTTTGGCCAATCGCAGCCATTGTTTCATCTCTCATGTATATCTTCCCCTTTTAATTCCATGGTTGCTATTTTTCATGAAACGTGAGAACGGCTCTCACGCCCCACGGCCCCGGCCTTTAAAGTCTGGGCAGATACCGGTCGAGTTCGAACGTACTCACGTGGGTACGGTACATGTCCCATTCTATCTTTTTATTCTCTATAAACTTGTTGAACACATGATCCCCCAGCACCCGCCTGACCAGTTCACTTTTCTCGGTTTCCAAAATCGCGGCGTAGAGATTCCCCGGAAGATCGGTTATCCCATGTGCCCTGCGCTCCGCCGGATTCATCTCGTATATGTCCTCCTCGATAGGCTCCGGAAGTTCGTAGCGGTTTTCGATACCCTCCATGCCGGCCCCGAGCATCACTGCGAACGCCAGGTAAGGATTACAGGCCGGATCCGGAGAGCGGAACTCTATCCTGGTAGCCGCCTCCTTGCCCGGCTTATACATCGGCACCCTGACCATTGCAGAGCGGTTGCGCCGCGCCCAGGATACATACACGGGAGCCTCGTAGCCGGGAACAAGCCGCTTGTAGGAATTGACCCATTGATTCGTGATCGAAGTCAGTTCCGGTGCATGACGGAGGATGCCGGCGATATAATATTGGGCCATCTCCGAGAGATTGAACCGCGCGTTCGGATCATAAAACGCGTTCTTGTTACCCCTGAACAGGGATTGATGAACATGCATGCCGCTTCCGTTTTCACCGAACAGCGGCTTCGGCATAAAAGTCGCGTAAATTCCCTGGCTACGTGCGACTTCCTTCACAGCAACCCGGTAAGTCATTGTCTTGTCGGCCATCCGAAGCGCTTCGTCATAGCGCAGATCTATTTCATGCTGGCTCGGGGCAACCTCGTGGTGGCTGTATTCTACATCTACACCCATGCCCTGAAGCGTAAAAATGACATTACGCCTCAAATCGCTTCCCATATCGAGCGGCCGCGAGTCGAAATAGCCTCCGGTGTCCAGCACTTCCGTAGAGCAATCATTCTTGAACAAAAAAAACTCGAGTTCGGGTCCGACATAAAATGTCAAACCCTTTTCTGAAACCTTTTTGAGAAGGCGCCTCAGTACATAGCGCGGATCCCCCTCGTAAGGGCTTCCATCCGGGTTCAAAATGTCGCAGAACATACGCGCAACCGGTCTTTCCTTCTGTCTCCAGGACACCATCTGGAACGTGGTCGGATCCGGCTTTGCGATCATGTCGCTTTCCTCTATCCTCGCAAAACCCTCTATGGAGGAGCCATCAAAACCCATTCCTTCCGTCAAACCCTCCTCCAATTCAGATGGTCTCACGGCAAAGCTTTTCAGGAAGCCAAGCACATCAGTAAACCAAAACTGGATAAAACTTACATTTTCTTCTTTTACAACTTTCAGAACATCATCAGCCGAATGGCAATTCATAGGTAACCCTCCTCTATAAATGTTTCCGCCGGACTACATTTCACCCACATTAATCGCGGCCGTCTTACCGGTGTATTAAGCAAGGTTGATGCCAGAGGGAAACGATTTCGCTCCCCAAAAGCAAAAGACCCTGGCCGTACCCGCTCCGGGTAACTGTGAAAGGGGAAATCGACGGAACAGCACAGTATGGATATTGGCGGATCGAACCGTGAACACAAGAAAAAAGATCTACATTTTTGTTATATAACCCCGCCGTTTCAAACCATGAATAACAAAATTGTCGCATCATGTGCAAGTTATTATACCACATGCCTCCGTCTTGCTTGACACAGAGTTCGAATGTTTTATATATCGGAAAAAATCAAACCGGTTTCTCGAGAAACCCTGAAAACAACCACCACCACGGAGAAAAATCATGTTAAAGCTTGGCGAGAAAGGCGCGATCATTCAAAGAGACGGAGAAACTTATGCTGTTGCCCCGCACATTCCCTGCGGCGTCGTGACACCGGAGCTTTTGAGGAAAATCGCCGATGCCGCTGAAAAATTCGGCACAAAGGCGATCAAAATCACCGGTGCCACAAGGATCGCAATGGTCGGAATCAAAGAGGAAGACATCGACGACCTCTGGAACGACCTCGGCTTGAAACCCGGAGCCGCGGTTGGACTCTGCGTCCGGAGCGTCCGGGCATGTCCGGGCACCACCTTCTGCAAACTGGGCAAGCAAGACGCGCTTGGAATGGGGATGAAACTGGATGAATTCTACCACGGGGTACAGCTGCCCGGGAAGTTCAAAATGGCCGTATCAGGATGCAGCCTCAACTGCGCGGAATCCTGGGTTCGTGACATAGGTCTTTTCGGAAAAGGTGATGGCTGGACGATGACGATAGGCGGGAATGTCGGTGCACGTCCACGAATCGGAAACGAGCTCGTTGGTTCCCTCAGCGACGAACAGGCGCTTGAAAATATCGAAAAAGTAATGAGTTATTACAGGGAGTACGCAGGCAAGGGCGAACGGCTTGGAAAAATGATAGACCGTGTAGGCCTCGAGCCCTTCATGGACCTGGTTGTTTAGCCGGAAGTGTTAGGTCGGTATCGGTATCGGAAGTTCACCCTACTATTCATTTTCGACCCCGATACCGATCCCGACCCCGACGCCGATAGGGCGGGGATGGTACGTTTTACGAACTCATCAAACATTGTATTTCGAAATATAATCTTTTAAACGAAATTTACGAGCGGTGCTTTCCGAACTCATGTAACGGATTTTACCGAATACAGGCCGCTCAGGTCCCCACGCCCTGTCGTAGCGTCCGAGCACCCAGAATACGCCGCTGTACGAGTTCGGATCCCTGCCATCCAGCGCATATTTGTTGTTCAACTCCAGCATGACTTCCAGAGCCGTTCGAGGTGAGCTGGACCACTTGAGGATCTTTTTCCCCCACAGCATCCTGAGATAATTGTGTATGCGTCCTTCTGAAAGAAGCTGCCTTTGAGCAGCGTTCCACAGCACGTCATGGGTTTCAGCCGCCTCGAAATCCTCCGGTTTGTAGAGGTACGGCCTTGGGTCGTCTTTATGCGCTTCCAGGGTGTTCAAAGCCCAATCGGGGAGAGAATCGTATCGATCCCAATCGGACCCGAGCATACACATGTTGAAGCCCAGCTCCCGCCAGGTGACCATTTGATCCAGGAACGCCTCGGCTCCCGGGCTCATACCCCACCACCCGCTGCGACTGCCGGAGGCGGATGGAGAAAGACGATCTAAAGACCAACCTTCACTCCGGGACACCCGATAAAACACCTCATGGCTCGAGATATGCCCGAAATGAAAATACGGGGACAAACCGCTGGTGGAATCCCGTTCAACATCCTTTTCCCGTTCGTGGTATAACGCAAGCGGTCCGGCGAGAAATCCATCGAGCCTCTCCCGGGCCTCTTGCGCTCCGCCTCGGCAATACCCGGGGCCTGTGTTGTGATCGATGGGGAGGCCCGACAGCCCTCCGGTGTGATCCAGCACGATTTCGGCCGGCGGCCACCGAGCTGTTACATCCGCCGGGGCGTCCACCCTGCCGTTGACCCTGTAAGAAGCGAAAGGGTCTTCAGTCGGCCGTTCACTCAGTCGATCTGGAAGCTGCTTTTGAAGAAAACGTCTGAACGAATAAGCCGTCGGAAAAACGCGGGAAGGATCCCTCATGGGAAGCAAGCCGGCAGAATCCACCACCTCCAGCAGGACCGGCAGAACATTTCCGGCTTTTTTTACCATTGCCGGAAGAAAGAAACACGGAAATTCATCGGTTATCACAACACAGGCCCGACGGCCCAGGTGCTCGAGCAGTCCTCGTCCCTCTCCGGGGGAAGGTTCAATATATGGGTAATAAAAAACGTTTTTAGTCTCGAGAATTTTATGGTGCTCACCCATAGCATCGATGATAAAGCTGTGAAACCTGTCGCAGGCCCACCTGTAACCAACCCTTAAAGCCTCAAGGACAATTACCGGCTTTTTCAATTCGTTCGCTCGTTCAACAGCCCGGTCAAGAGCGAAGTTCCACTCGGTCCGCCTGTTCGCTGTCATCCAGTAAAGCACGTAATCCCCCCGGTCGTTGACCGGCGCGGTGTTGGCGTGCCGGATGCGAATCGCGGGAACCTTTTTATCCGGCTCCATACCATCCTCCTGCTATAAAAGGTAATACCCCCTACCTGCCCGGTTCGTCGAAACTTTGCTTTGCCCGGAAGGGCTTTGAGTGATATAAATAAAAAGATAATGGCATTCCGCCGAAACCAAATCGAGGAAAAACATGGAAAACAACGAAAAAATACGCATCGGCATCAGTGAGTGCCTGCTCGGGCACGAAGTCAGGTATGACGGGGGCCATAAACATGACGGCTTTCTCACAGGCACCCTGGGCCGCTATGTCGACTACATCCCGGTATGCCCGGAAGTTGAATACGGCCTCACCGTGCCACGGGAGGCGATGCGGCTCGAAGGAGACCCGGAGCGGCCAAGGCTCGTAACGATAAAAACCCGGGTGGACCACACCGAAGGGATGCTGGCCTATGCACGCAGGCGCACCGAGTCCCTGGAAGCGGAAAACCTTTGCGGGTTCATTTTCAAAAGCAAATCCCCCAGCAGCGGCATGGAACGGGTTAAAGTCTACACCGCGAGCGGAGCCCCGGTCAAGAAAGGGGTCGGCGTTTTCGCCGGCGTTTTCAAATCGCGTTTTCCACTGATCCCCGTCGAGGAGGAAGGACGGCTGCACGACCCCGTTCTCAGGGAAAACTTCATCGAGCGCATATTCACAATGAAAAGGTGGCGCGGCCTACTTGCGGCTGGTCGGGATATCGGAGGACTGGTGGCCTTCCACTCGCGCAACAAATTGTTGATCCTGTCCCATTCACCCCAGATATACCGTGAAATGGGGAAGCTGGTTGCAGCGGCCAAGTCAACTGGAACGGCGGAAGCCTTTTCCCGATATGAATCCCTCATGATGCGTGCGCTCACACTAAAAGCGACACCCGGAAAACACACAAACGTGCTTCAGCATATGCTGGGCTATTTCAAAGAGCATCTTACCGCCGATGAAAAGCAGGAGATGCTCGAAATCATAGGAAATTATAAACAGGGGTCCGTTCCGCTGATCGTACCGGTAACCCTGATACAGCATTATGTTCGAAGGTACGATCAACCTTATCTCGCTCAGCAGACTTATTTGAACCCCCATCCGTTGGAGCTTAAACTGCGCAATCATGTCTGACGTTCGTCATGGTAACGATCGGAAAATAATAAGGATCCTCCACTGCGCGGACCTTCATCTTTCCAACGCAGGCGACGAACGGGAATACAGCCTCTCCGTGCTGGATGAAATAGCATCGAAGGCCCTGAGGGAGTCCGCCCGTTATCTTCTTTTTTCAGGAGACACATTCAACAGTTTCGCCGACGCCGAAGCCCTTCGTGTTGATTTCCGCAGCCGGATGAAAACGCTGCAAGGAAGCTGCGAAGTTATCCTCCTCTCCGGAAACCATGAAGACCTTGGAAGAAAGGGGCGACGCCTCGCCTCTTTCGACCTGGGGATCCAGCCGCAGAATATAGTAGAGCCCTCTGAGCATCCCTTCACACTGATGCTGCGGGATGGTGTCGAGTTTTTCGCGATCCCCCACCGCCCCCATTACAACGACTACACCGAATGGAGCGTACCGGACAAGGAAAAGCCCTTCCGCGTGGCCCTGGCCCACGGGATAGTAGCGGGGATGAGCTATACCTGGCAGGATGAAGAGACATCAGCCCCGGCAGGAGTTATGGACCCTGATCTTTTTGAACGGAACCGGGTCGATTACGCGGCGCTTGGTCATATCCATTCATTCAGGCGCAGGCGTTCCGGTGTCACCGAGATAGTCTACCCGGGTTCGGCCAGGGTGTGGAGGAAAAATGAAACCGGCCCACGCCGGGTTGTGCTCGTGACGCTCGATGAAGGCGTCGACATCTCCACGCTGAAAATTGCCTCGGCCGGACAGTACCGCTCCATCGACATTTTCATCGATTTCGACGGAACCCTATCCGATGCGCCTTTGGACGACCCGGGAGAGCCCGGTCCGGCCGATTTCGTCCACCTTCGTTTTTTCGGGTTGGTGGAAGACGAAAGAAAAACCCTGAATGAGGTGAACCAGCTGGTAATGAACCTAAAAACACGCGTGCGCCGAGTGGAATGCGAAACCCGCCTTACGGTGCTCGAAGGGATATCGAGGCACCCGGTGGCGCAAAAGTTCGTTCACTTGATTGAAAGAAAAAAACCCGAAGCGGAAAGTGACCAATATCCGACCTGGAAACGGGCGCGCGAAATGGGGTTGTTGAAAATAAAGGAAATCATCGAGGCCGGCCTATGATAAAAAGCATAATGCTAAACAGGTTCGGCAAATTCGAAAAAGCTTTTTTCGACTTTTCACCTGTAACAGTTTTCGCCGGCGAAAACGAATCAGGAAAAACAACGATTTTCGATGCTCTTTTCGAGGGAATCTGCAGGCCCAAAGGTAACACCGTCCACGGCAAACGGCTCGCGGCCAGGTACGGCCCCGCACGCGAATCCACAATCGAGTTCGACGGCGAGGGTATCTCCATGGATTCGGAGCATTTTCTCAACTTGAATGCCATCGGCTCCGGAAGGATACGCGTAGACTTCTCCGGCGGAAGCTCCTGGGTAGAGAGACTCAAGTCTTCCCTTTTCACCGGCGGAATTCACCCACGAAAGCTGGCCGACGAATTCGACGTCCTGGCAAAAGAAAAGGGAATGTTCACTCACGTCCTTAACTACCGCAAAAGAAGTCAAGAAAAGGACCAAACAGAGAAACATCTTGAAGAACTTAACCAGAGAAAAGCAACAATTCTGGAAAAAGAAAAGCAACTCGACCGGCTGCGCCGCGAGCTTAAGGAGCTCTCGTCGCGTAAACGGGAGCTAGAAAAACAGATCGCGGAAAAAGAACGCCTTCTGGAACAGCAGGCGAAGATACGTGAAAGACAAAGCCTGATCAGAACGCTCACCCTTATCACGGAGGCGCGAAGCCTTGAAGACCAACTCGGCCGCCTGGCCGGTTTCGAAGAGGATCGGTCGGAGGAGCTGAAAAATCTCTCGACCGAAATCGGAAACCTGGAAGCGAAAATATCCGCTCTTGCCGGCGAGGAGCAAAGAGCCCGGGAAAGGCTCGATGCAGCGACCGCCCAGGTCGAGAAGAAAACAGCAGAGGCGGCGGCGATGGAAACCGCAGCGGGGGTAGCCGCCGGGCTTTTGAGTCGTATCGAGATCGAAGCGCCAAGGACCGTGATACGGAAGGTAGTCCACTGGAACCGGTCTCTGCTCTTGCTGTCATTTTTGCCGCCTGCAGCCGGGTTCGCCGCCTTGGCCCTATTCCCCGGGGCGGCTCCGCCGGCGGTCGTAATAGGAGCATCCATCGCGATTTTCCTGATTCTTCTGGTTTCAGCCAAAAAAACTGAAGAACGTACCTGTGTCCCCGACACTTCCGAATTCGTGAACCGCCTCAAAGACGACTGGCGCACGCGGAGCGGCGGCGGTGAACTGAAATCATCGACCATAGAAGGTATCCAGGGCGAACTGCTTGCGCTGAGAAGTGAAAGCGATGCAGCCGGGAGGGAAGTTTCAAGGCTGCGTAATGAAAAGGGTGAAATTTCTGCATTCCTCGCCCACATGTCCTCGTCTAAATCCGCTTTGGAATCTGAAACGGCGGTGTTGCGCGGGAGGCTGAATGAAACCTTGCATGGTCTGGGGGTCAAAAGCGTCGAAGAATATATCGGCCGCCGGATAGATTACCAACATGAAAAAAAGGATTTCAGGAAAAAACTCGCTGAAATCGAAACCGAAATGAAGCGGCTCAACACACCGGACATTGATCTGCTGAAGGTGGAATGCGAAACCAGGGCGGCGGAACTTGCCGCCCAAATAACGGTTGAAAAGGAAACCGATGCCGGCATGAACCTGCTGAAACACCAACTTTCCAGGCTGCGGGAAGAGCTTGATGACGTTGCCTCCCATGAAACCTCTCTGCGAAGCGAAGTTGACAAGAAGGAGGGTGAACTTAAAGGCTCCCTGGGGAAGCTGCCGGTGGAAATATACGAAGCGGAGCAGGCTCTCCGCCGGTGTGGGCAGGAATTGCTGGAGATGGAGATCGACCGGAAGGCCGCCGCACTGGCCCGTGACATTTTTGTAGAAATGTCCCGGGATACCGATTCGATTTTCATGGAGCTTTCAGCCGATATCGCAGGCTTTCTCGACGGGATGCTCCCGGAAAGCCGCCATGTTGCTCTCAGAGGCTTCAAGGCCGGCGACATAGAAATTTCTGACGCCGGGGGCGCCCTGCGCGTGATAGAGAACCTCTCGACCGGAACCAGGGATGTGTTTCACCTGGCCGCCCGACTCGCGCTCGCCCGCAGGATGCATCAAGGCGATCGACCCGGCCTGGTCGTGCTGGATGAGCCCTTCCATTCACTGGACGGACCGCGAACCCTGCTCGCACTGGATGTGCTGCAAAAATTCCACCGGGAACACGGCTGGCAGATCATCCTTTTTACCAAGGAAACATACATAACCGCTGAGATGGAACAGATGCACCCGGATTTAAAAAGCCATCACCTCACCGCCACAAAACCGGCTTGAATCCAAAATTTTCAAGCCTTCAACTTCTCAAGGGAGGCACTGACAAACGCCGCAAGGTCGGACGGCTGCCTGCTCGAAACCAGGTTACCGTCCACAACCACCTCGCTGTCCACGAATTCCGCGCCGGCGTTTTTGATATCCTGTTTGATGGACTTCCACCCGGTGATCTTCCTGCCCCTGAGTACGTCGGCGGTGATGAGGATCTGCGGCCCGTGGCAGATTGAAAACACGGGTTTGCCCGCTTTCATGAAATCCCTGACGAAATTTACAGCCTGCTCGTCCACTCTCAGTTTGTCAGGAGAGTACCCTCCCGGGATCAGGAGAGCATCGAAATCCGCGGCAGACACTTCCTGAAACGATTTTTCCACTGTTGCCGGAGTTCCGTCCTTTTTCCCCCGGACGGTCTCACCTGCTTCCAGGCCCACGACAACGATCCGGTGCCCTGCATTTTTGAAGCTTTCAACGGGCACAGTATATTCCGAGTCCTCAAAGAAATCCGCAAGAACAACAGCTATTTCGCTCATATCCCCCTCCTTTGAAAAAGAATTCATGTTTGAAGCAAAACGACCCGGCGCCTCCAATATTGACTCCTCACCCCTTAAGATCTAGGAGAACATAAATCATACAACTGCAAGGATTCATAAACAAGCCTGCAGAATTATTCACCCCAGCCGATCAAAAACTCGTGCTTCTCCTGTCGGGGTCGGTATCGGGATCGGAGTCGGTTTTTGATACTGTGGCTCTTTCGACCCCGATAGCGATACCGATACCAAAGCCGAAAAAAGGAAATGGCGGTGGAAGTTTCAAAATAAAATTTTGACATATATACTGGAATGTGGAAATGCAATTTTGACGAGTCGTAAAACAACGCCAATGATCCGCCGGGTAATGAAACCCGGCCTACAGGTGCACGAGGATGGCAAAAGCAAAGTTAAAATTTCAGAGAAACGGGCAAAGGAAATCCGGATGCAAACGATGAAAGCGGTGATATTTGATGGTTCCATGCGTTATGTCGATCATTATCCCCGGCCGGAGGCAAGGGCCGGGTGGGCGAGGATAAAGGTTAAATTGGCCGGTATTTGTAAGACCGACCTTGAAATAATGAAAGGCTACATGGGATTTAAAGGAGTGCTGGGCCATGAATTCCTGGGCACGGTGGAAAGCAGTGAAGATGGGGCCTTGATCGGTAAACGGGTGGTGGGCGAAATCAACGCCGCCTGCGGCCGGTGCGACTGGTGCACCCGGGGGCTCGGACGCCACTGCCCCAATAGAACCACGCTGGGAATCGCCGGCCTCGACGGATGCATGGCGGAATACTGCGTGCTCCCGGTGGAAAATCTCTGCATCGTCGACCCGGACATCTCCGACGAGCAGGCCGTGCTGACAGAACCTCTAGCCGCGGCCTGCGAAATCCTGGAGCAGCTCACCCTGACCGGATCGGAAAGGATCATCGTCCTCGGAGACGGAAGGCTGGGTATCCTGTGCGCCTGGGCACTGCGGACGGTTGCAGCTGATGTCACCATCGTCGGGCACCACCGCGACAAGCTCGACGCCGCCCGCTGGCGCGGCATTCAGACAGCCCACGGAATGGAAAGTATTAATCCGGGGGCTGACATTGTGGTCGAAGCAACCGGATCCGGGGCAGGCATTTCGGAGGCCATGAAACTGTGCCGGCCCAGAGGAACAATCGTTCTCAAATCGACCGTCGCCATCCAGGGCGAAATCAACCTGGCACCCATAGTCGTCGATGAAATGACCATTGTGGGGTCCCGCTGCGGACGCTTTTCGGATGCATTGAAGATGATAAAGGATTTCCCGGATATGCCTCTCGAACGCCTGGTGACAGGCCGATACCCACTGTACGCCGCCGAGGAGGCTTTCGCGGAGGCCCAAAGCGGCCGGGCGCTCAAGGTGCTCCTCAAAATCGAATAGATCCGGATCAGGAACGGTGGCGACGGGACAAGCGCCTTGCGGCCCAGACCGCACCAAGGCCTGGAACGCCCAGCGAAACAAAGGCCCAACCCCACGAAGTATAGGCCTGCTGCCCCGCATTGGTCCAGTCCAGGATCGCGCCGAATACAATCGGGGAGACAGCCCCTGCGCCGAATCCGAGCATGGACCTCATACCGAAGGCGGAGCCCAGATACGAGGGGTTCACCACTTCGGTGAGCGCAACTGAAAGCACCGGCGAGTCCCCGATGGCGGTGAAAGCATAGAGAATTCCGAGAGCCATGACGGCCCAGAACGGCCACCCGATGGACCAGCCGAAGGTAAAGGAACAGAGTACGCTAAGGCTGGCAAGGACCATGATCACTTTGGCTCTTCCAAGCCGATCCGACAGCGACCCCATGGAAAAAGACGCTACAATCCCGGCCATGTGGAAAATCGCGACCATGTAAGCGCCGAGTCCAGCGGCGTCCAGCTCCGGGGTCCCCCCCGCAACAAGGCAGGCGGCAAGGAATGCCGGCGACCATGCCCACATACCCAGAAGCTCCCAGGCGTGAAAGGTATAGCCGGAAATCAACAACATGGCGGGTTTGTTCGTGAGCACCTCTTTCGCAAAACTCTGCTGCGACCCCCTGGGATTTACCGGAACCGTTGTGCGCGCCAGTGTGAGCATCGAAAAAGCAGCCCCAAGAATCGTTGCACCACAGGTGACATAGAAGGAAAGCTTGTAGCCTCCGAGTGGCAGTGAGAAACCACTCAAGAGAAGCGAAATCATGTATCCAAAGGAAGAACTCGCGATATAAAAACCGGTGGCCATCCCCCTTCGCTGCACCGGGTAGCGCTCGGAAATGATCATCAGGCCGGTCGTATAGGTTCCGCCGATAAAAAGTGCGACCAGGGTGTAAAGGATGAATGCGGATAGGTAACTCCTGGCCCACAGGGCGAAAGCGACTGTAAGGAGCGCACCCGTTACCATCGACCCCAGGTACATGCGTTTCGAACCGAACCTGTCCGCCAGGGTGGAGACAAAAAGAAGCGAAACGCCGTAGCCGATCTGGAAGCCGCTTGAAACGGCGCCCGCCTGGGCGGCTGACATCGACCATTCCCTCTGAAGCACAGGGAGGGCCGCCGCATAGGTCATTGTGATAACCTGGCTGAACGCACGGGCGGAGCAAAGTCCTGCAAGCCACCAGTCTATTTTCATAGATTACCCGCTGCCTTTAAATAAAAAAATAGTTATCGCCCCGGGTGCAGATGAGTTCCTTCAAGGACAAAAGATTCAGCCACGAAGAACAGCAAATCTCACGAAATTTTTTCCAACAGCTTAAGAAGGGGCGGCAAATCAATCTTTACCGTATCCCAGACAACTTTGTCGCTGGCCCGAAAATATTCATGTACCACGAAATTCCTCATGCCGCGTATCTCGAACCATGGAATTTCCGGGTTTTCCCGGCAAATTTCATCCGGGACTCGCACAGCGGCTTCTCCAATAACGATAAGATTCCGAATAACCGCATCCACTGTTTTGCGATCAGCCGCAAACTGTTCCAGATCCAACTCTTTCGTGTACTCCAAAATGGAATGGATCGCATCTATCATATCCAGGATACGAAATCTCCAGTCCCTATGCTGCACGGACAGCCTCCTTGAGTATTTGATCTTTTAACGCCTTGTGAAGAGAATCCGGAGTGGCAAGATCAACAGGCCTGCCAATAATTCCCGACAATCGCTTTTGTAATCTAACCAGATTGAAAAGACCTACGCTCACTTCCGGATCGAATTCGACCAGGATATCAATGTCGCTGTCCGGTCTCTCCTCCTCCCTTACAACGGATCCGAACAGAGAAAGACTCTGAACATGGTATTCGGCAAGCACGTTCCTATTCCTGTTTATAAGATCGATGATCTCTTTCATCCGCTTTGAGTCCTCCATGGTGCCACACTCGTTTTTCCATTCAACCACAAAATCTTTTAGCCCTCCAGTGGTTGGTCGCCGGTGAAATACCGCAGCAGAACCTGTTTTCTCCCGGTAAGACGCTGGTACACCTCGTCCGGATACCCCAGCGCAATCACCGCACCAACCAGCTCATCGCCCGGGATGCCAAGGCGCCGGAGGATCGTTTTGTCCCTTCTCATGGCCTCAACCGCAAATCCGATGAGACAGGTCCCCAGGCCAAGGACATGGGCTGCGAGAAGCATGTTCTGCGTCGCGAGGAGCGCATCCTCTTCCGGGCACGAGGCTTTCTTCTTCGAGCCTGCCACAATCACGGCGGGCGCCCCGTGAAAAAGCTGGTCGCGCCCTGTCTTTTTCCAGGTTTCGAGGGCATCCTTAACGGTCTGGTAATGATTCTGGAAATACCGGTCCAGCTCGGGTTTTCCCAGAAGACGAAGTCCTTTTCTTAACCAGGTTTTCTCGGCTGTCCGGTTCACATTCAAGAAGAAATTCCCAACCCACCGGCCTAGTTTTTCAACCGCCGCACGGTCGGGGAGAATGGTGAAGCTCCATTGCTGGCAATTGGAGCCGGAAGGAGCCGTGATGCCGATTTTCACGAGATCCTCCAACACCCCCGCCGGTACGGGTTTTTCCTGAAAGTTTCTGCATGAACGCCTGGACTGCATCAGGTTCACCAGTTCCCCGATATCCCCTGTCCCGAAAGGCAGCCAGGATTCCAGGGTTTCGAAGGTCTTGAATGCTGAAAGTTCCGGATCCAGAGCCGGGACGTTTATCGCACCGGTGGGGCATACAGCCACGCAGTGGCCGCAGGTGATGCATTCAGGACCCATCACCACGGCCTTTTTCCCCTTCATCGTGATGGTTTCCTTCGGACAGACCTCCACACAAAGGCCGCAGCCGGTGCAAAGCCCCTCATCTATCGTGGTGGTAACGGCCTTATCCATAACGTGCCATCCTTGTTATATTCCCTCAACCGCGGTCCGAGAACTTTCGTCACGAATCGCTCACCGAACGTCTCTTTTTCCACCAACCCACAGATTCTATCGTGTACTTCGCGAGCCAGGCCGGCTTTTTCAGCTGCCTTCATCGTAAACGCATAGGCATTCAATACGTCCAGGCCTGTAATATCGTACCCATAGCCCTCAACCAGCCAGCGCAATGCAGCCATTCCGGCTTCAACAGCGAAATCCGGCTTTTTGTCTACAAAATCCCGAGCTGCGCGTGTGAGGGTTTGAGGGGAGCATGGCGTTTTGTTTGCGAGTGCCACCGCCTCATCGAACAGTCCGGCGTCTTTTGACGCCGCAAACCATTTTCCTTCCTCCCCCGGCGTGTACGCCACCAGATCCGTCAGCACGTCAGCCGGTTTCTTATGAGGATATTTCCTGCATACCGCTCGAAACCACGCCACGTAAGTTCCCGCACGGTTGGCGGCAAGCCCGTATCGCCGGTAGGCATCTTCGGCAAAACCCGAAGAGAGGAGGATATCCTGGCATACATTATCAATTTCGAAGTCGTTGGACCACGCGTCCCGGCAGCTTTCTGCGTACCGAATCGCCTCGGCTTTCTTCCCCATCGCTGCAAGGGCTTGAACCGCCCAGCGCTGGTACGGCCAGAACCTTTCATTCCTGAGTAGATGAACGATTTCGTCATGCCGCCCTGCGGCATAAAGCGCGCTCAGGCACATGGAAGTTCCATGGAAATGCCTGTGGAACGCTGACTTCGATCCGAGAGCTTCGCGGGTGGCTCCCATCAGGTCGTCCGCCCATCTGGAGGCCAGGTCGGGAAATACGCACAGCTCACCCCAGTAGTCGGCAAGCTCCTCGATATAGGGTATGTGATCCTCCTCGTGAGCTTTGAACAATCTTTCCAGCCACCTTTCGCGGGTCGCTCGATCGGTCTGCGCCGATGCAACGATCGGCACAAGAGCGGCGATGGCGTTCCCGACAGCCCTGCCGATTGCACCCGATGAACTGTCCACGTGCGCCAGCGCGGGAGAAACTCTTTCCAAAAAAGAGACGGCCCCCTCCGCGGCAAGCACGTCATCCTTCCGCGCAACTTTCCTGATCTCGGAGACCGCCTCCTTAATCCGCTTGATGGCGGGTTGCGACCTCCATCCGAAAGCATGCCTGCGAAAGCGCGCCTTGAATTGCCATTTATACTTTTTTGCGTTCCCGGTCATCATCCCGTATTACATCCTTTCCCACATGGCCGAAAGTTTAAGGATATCCAAAAAACAGTCATTCATCAACACGTTGAAAAATCAAAATTTAAGCGTGGCGTGCAGGTAGTGGTAGCCACTCCGGGCCGTATTCACGACCTGGTGCGCCGCAAGAAGATCAACCTCTCGCAGGTAACCACCCTGGTACTTGATGAGGCCGACGAGATGCTGAAAATGGGCTTCCGCGAAGATGTGGATGCCATCCTGG
>JAWOBE010000068.1:0-16648 GCA_046498185.1 Desulfatiglandaceae bacterium
ACCGCCCCGGCTATTGTAGAAAGCAACCGCAGCAATGTGGATGTCGTTACCGTAGTGACAGAAGCGCCCCTCAGTTACAGCTCCATCCTCGTCAAGATAGACACCGACGTACCGGTTGGCGAGGAAGGAGCCGATGTGCTCGCTGGAAAACGGAAGGTGGGCATCGTTATAACCGAGCAGTACGGCTCCAAGATGCTTTCAATCGGTGGGGTCAACCTGCTGACCGGAAAGGACGGGCTTGTTGTCGCTCGCACGATAGCCGACATAGCAAACAGAAAGCCGGTTAAGCTTTCGGTCAAAGAAGGCAGCAAGCTGGAGCTTCAGGTGGGTGAAACACCGGTTATCAACGGCGAGCGTCCCGCAAGCATGCGCGTAGGCTGCGGAAGCGCCACGATGGGCCTTTTCGCCCCTCACTGCCGGGAAGCGGCCGACGAGGTTATCATCGTTGACAGCCATTTAACTGGCCTGATGAGCGAGCATGCGGCCGGCCGCTTCGTCGGCGCTCAACCTTCGGGTGTAAACCTCGCATTCCGGATGAGCACCCCCGGGCGTTATTTTGGAGACCATGGAAACGGGTGGGGCGGGACTTCGATAACCGACCCTCTTGGTTTGGTCTCCAGTGTGGACATGACGGTAGCACGGCCCGGAATGACGATCTTTGTGACCGAGACGACAGGCCGAAACGGCGCACTTTACCAGGTTGACAGCGACGGAGGGCTGAATGAAATTCCGCTCACCGATAAATGCGAAAACCTCCTGGGTGCAATCCGCGCCGCCTGTGAGCCGTCGAGGGTTTCGGCCGTTTACATGGGCGGTACGGGAGGCAGCGCACGGGCAGGAGTAACGCTTTATCCGATAAAACTCACCGAAGCTGTGCATGGTTCCAAGGCGGTTTTAACGGCCGGGGGTTCCCCGGTGTATGTGCTTCCCGGCGGCGGCATTAATTTCATGGTGGATGTCGAGCGGGTAAAAACCGGGGCTTTCTACTGGACACCAACCCCGGCGACAATCTGCCCCGTAGAATATACGATGACCAAGAAAGATTATGAAGAAATGGGCGGCCATATGGAAGCGATAAAACCTTTTCGGCCCACGGGAGGTGATGCGCCCGAGTGAACTGGGACAAAACCATTCACGCTCTCGATTCCGGGGCTGTGATGGCTGAATGCGGTCCGATGAGACTTGTTATCTCGTCTTTCGTCGGCAAGGTGCCCCAGAGAGAGATGAATGTTCGCGCGGCCCGGGAGGCATTCGGGTTCCTGGCCCGCGTTTCTGCCGTAAAGAACAGGCTCCAGCATCCTCTCAAATTCGTACCGGACGATCTCACCGAACCGATTGCACGGGAAATGGTGCGAAGCATCTGCATGATCGGTGATTCACAACTCACACCGATGGCCGCGGTTGCCGGGAGTCTTGCGGCTGCGACCGCAGATTTCCTGTTTGATCGAGGGATGACCCGGGTGATCGTAAATAATGGCGGGGATGTCGCAATCCGGCTGGAAGCCGATCAAGAAGTCAGGGTGGGAGTCAGGGACGATGTCATCCGGGATTCGTGGTCTCGGGTAATCACACTTGACGGCAGCCGCAATTCATGGGGTGTCGCGACAAGTGGGCTGGGTGGAAGGAGCTTTACGCTGGGAATTGCATCTGCAGCCACCGTCATTGCCTCCACGGCATCGGTTGCCGACGCTGCCGCAACGGCCGTAGCGAACGCAAGTTTTATCGAGGATCCGAATGTGATCAGGCGTTCGGCCGAAGAGCTTGATCCGGACACCGACATTCCCGGCCTTCCTGTTACGGTACGGGTCGGTGAAGTGAAAGAGTCCACGCGGCGTATCGCGGTGAAGCGAGCCCTTGCATTCGCCGAAGAATTGATTGCTCGAAATGTCGTGCTCGGTGCGTTTGTTGCCGTGAAAGGTATCACCGGCGCGATTGGGTGTTTTGATGAAATGCTGGTCTGAAGTCGTTTTTAAACCAGCAAAAAATTATCCGAGAGGAGGAAAAAGCATGGATGTTCGAAAATATGTAACGATTGTTGAAGAAATTCATAGCGAGGCAGGGAGGGCGATGAACCCTCCGGGAAAACGAGCCGCCGCCGTCGCAGTCATCAAAAATCCATTTGCTGGAAAATACGTTGAGGATTTGACCCCGCTTATCGAAACCGGCGAAGAGCTGGGGGCCGTGCTCGGGAAAATGGCCGTCGATGCGATGGGCATCCAACCGGCTGAAGCCGAAAGCTACGGGAAAGCCGCCATAGTAGGCGAGCACGGAGAACGTGAGCACGCAGCAGCGATCATGCATCCGAAGCTCGGCAAACCTTTCCGGGACGCCCTCTCCACTGGAAAGGCGATAATACCGTCCGCGAAAAAAGTGGGTGGCATGGGAACCGTGATCGATGTTCCCATTCATTATAAGGACGCGGCGTTCGTCCGTTCACATTTCGACGCCATGGCCGTCCGAATTGAAGACGCTCCTATGGCCGATGAGATCGTCGTAGCGCTGGTGGCCACGAACTGCGGCCGTCCGCACCCGAGAATCGGCGGCCTCAAGAAAGAAGATGCAAAAAAAGAAGACGGCCTCAGGTAGAAAATTCTCCTCAAAGCAGGCGACAGGGCCGCTGCCTGTCGCCTGCTGGAGACAAGCTGAGAGAGGTCGTCAAAATCAGGTTCATTTACCTTCCAAAATAAATTCCCGGCAACCACAGCGCGATCTCAGGAAAAATAATGACAATGGCCAGCCCTACTATCATCACTAAAACAAACGGTATAATGGAACGGTAGATGTTCGCCAGAGAAATTTCGGGCGGTGCCATAGCTTTCATCAAGAAAAGATTATAGCCGAAGGGCGGCGTCATATAGGCAATTTGGCAGGTGATCGTGTACAGCACCCCATACCAGACAGGATCGAACCCGAGTTTTATCACCAGCGGAACATACAAGGGCGCCACGATGATCAGCATCGCGGTATCATCCAGGAACATGCCCATCAAAATGTAAGTCAGCTGCATCATTACGAGCACGTGCCATGGGCTGAGTTCCCATCTCTTGATGAAGAGATTTTCTATCGCATGAACGGCCCCAAGACCGTCAAAGACGGCCCCGAAACAAAGCGCAGCCAGGATAACCCACATGAACATGCAGCTGACGCTCAAAGTCTTGCGCAGCGTCTCTTCCAGAACTCCCCAATTTAACCGTCTGTTTGCCAAAGCGGCCAGGGTGGTCGCTGCTGCTCCTGCGGCGGCACATTCCACCAGGCTGGTAATTCCCATCAGGAACAATCCGGTCATCGAAAAGATGATAACGATAGGAATAATACCGGCCCGAAGAAGCCGAAATCTTTCACTCCATGAAATAAGCCTGCGCTCTTCCAAGGGCAGCGGCGGCCCCAAATGAGGCTGAAGTTTGCAGCGAATGAGAATATATAATATAAATAAAACCGACAGCAGTAACCCGGGTAAGACACCTGCCATCCAAAGGTGGCCCACCGGCTGCCTGGCGATCATGCCGTATAGCACCAGGACGACGCTGGGCGGAATCATGATGCCCAGGGAAGCGCCGGCCTGGATAACTCCGGTGATCATAACCTTGTCGTATTTTCTTTTCATCATTTCGGGAAGAGCGATGCTGGCGCCTATGGCCATGCCGGCCACGCTCAATCCGTTCATCGCCGATACCGCCATCATCAAGCCGATGGTTCCCACGGCCAGGCCCCCCGGGAGCGGGCCCATCCAGACATGAAACATTCGGTAAAGGTCGTTGGCGATTCCTGACTCAGAGAACATATACCCCATGTAGATGAACATCGGCAGGGTGAGCAGGGGGTACCAGTTCAATAGCACAAAGCTTGCGTTGAACGGCATCTCAAAAGCGCCTTTGCCCCACAGCATAAGCGCGAATAGTGTAGCCACGCCGCCGATGGCGGCGAAGACGCGTTGTCCGGTAAGGAGCATGAACATCATGGACGCGAAAATCAGTAAAGCGATCAGTTCAGGACTCATAGGATTCCTTCTCTTTGACTTTTTTGATGTCCTTTAAAAAAGTGGCAATAGCTTGCAGAAGCATAACCAGAATTCCAATAGCCATGATGATCTTAATAGGAGCCAAAGGCGGTGCCCATGGGGTGTAATTTTTTTGTCCGTATTCCAGTGCGTAGTCGATGCTGGAACCAGCGCCTATCAAAAGAAACACCAGGTAGAAAATTAGAAAAGGACCGGTGAGCACGTCCGCCAGTGCCTGTCTTTTTCTGGACCAGCGGCCGTAAAGAAGATCCATTCGGACATGTCCCTTCATCACCATCGAATACCCGCCTCCCAGCAGATAATAGGCGGCCATGAGGAATTGTGAAATCTCCACGACCCAGATGTGAGGGCGGTTGAAAAGGGTTCTGGATATTGACTCAAATAGCAAAATACCTATCATCACGAGCACTATGTACTGCGAGCCTCGACCCACTGTCTTACTCGTCGCATCGGTGTATCGTATAAAATTTTTTATTACGTTCGCCATATGCGTTCCTTTATTGAAAATATCGTTCCAAATCTATCCCGCTGCCGCCAGGCGCTGATGGAAGGGTCTTCTTCCTTCCAATAGTATTTTAAAAGCCCACCTTCCCGGTCAGCCGGCCAAAAGACCGGGAGGGTGAACGGTTGAACAACAAATTGTCCCTGGGGTTAGTATCGGTATGGAGGTCCGGCTTCCCTCATTGTCTTGGCATAATCTTTCAGGATTTTGACGACCTTTGCGTTCCGAGGGCTCTTCGAAGCGATATCATCCCAGAATTTCAGTGCCGCATCTTCCACAACCTGCCATTCTTTATCGGGGATGGAGGTGAGTTCCAGTTTTCCTCCTTTCGTCCGATAATGAGCCTCACCCCACCAGTACCAATGCTGCCGATAGTAATGAGAACTGTCCATACACAGGCGAAACAAGGTTTTCAGATGCTCCGGCACTTTCTCCCACGACTCGGTGTTCGCGAAATAGGAACCGGCCCATGCACCGGAGATAGGATTGGTCAAATAGTATTTTGTAACATCAGCCCATCCGACCGTG
The DNA here is from genome assembly GCA_046498185.1 of Desulfatiglandaceae bacterium. Classification (GTDB taxonomy): domain Bacteria; phylum Desulfobacterota; class DSM-4660; order Desulfatiglandales; family Desulfatiglandaceae; genus CAYXDR01. The sequence continues at coordinate 5,049 of JAWOBE010000068.1, forward strand.
TAGTCTTCAGTTATCCCGGACCAGGCCACGCCGTCCAGTTCGCCCGTTTGAAGAGCCATTTGAACATCTTCATATGGAATCGCCATGGGCACTACGCCGAATTGCTGCATAAACCGCCCGCCGGTGGGGAACATGTACATTCTTAAGCCTTTCAGGTCCTCCACATGTTTAATCGGCCGAACGGTCGCGAAATTACATGGATCCCAAGCCCCGGCGCTCAGCCACGTTACGTTTTTCACTTCAGCATATGCCTCTTCCCATATTTTATCTAATCCGTACCAGTGAAACAGCGCTGGAACATCCAGGGAATAGCGCGATGCAAAAGGAAAATATGCGGCGAACACCGACACGTCCACCGGCGCAGCAATCGAATCATCATCGCTCTGGCACGCATCCATGGTGCCTCTCTGCACGGCACGGAACAATTCCCCATGAGGCACAAGCTGGTCCGCATTGTAAAGTTCAATGATCATTTCACCATTTGCTGCCTTGTTGAAGGCATCGATGGAAGGTTTAATGACGTGGGCCGCCAGGGCGGGCCCGGCATACGTTTGCATTCTCCATTTGATGGTGGTTTTTTTCTGTGCGATCACGTAAGGTGCATTGACCGCGGTAGCCGCCACAGCGGCGGTGCCTATACCCGCTTTTTTGAGAAAATCACGTCGTTTCATTGAATCTGCCTCCTTCGTAATGTTGGGTTGGTAAAACGTTCATGCCGTTCTTCCCTATTGACATGAAACGGGCCAGCCAATATAGATGTATATACAAAACTGCTGAAAAGCTAAGCGCCATCCTTGGAAACGGCAGTTCAAACATGACCCGGCGGGTCAAAAACAATGTGTTTATAGTTATAGTTCTTGGGCTTTTCGTTCTTGTAGTGTAGTTACTAAATCAGATATTTTTTAGCCTGTTTTAATCCAGATTTACTAATTTAAATCCTAAGCCTTCATTCAAAAGGAAATGCTGATATCAATGCTCCGGATCGAAATGAATTTAGGATATTTTCATATAAAAAGATTACCATGCTGTAAGTGTCTAGTGTACCTGCACAAAAAAGCTTGGAAAATGAAATCGGCCCAGAAAGATCGATGGAGATGCTTAATGCGCTCAAATGAGTAAAAAGATTCTTATTCATAGATCAACGCCACAAAAGCATTTTTTGCCCGGAGTTTAACGGCTCAGAGACTTACGCCACGAAATCGATAAAAGGATGATTTTATGAACTGGTTTCATTGTTTGCCTACCTTGCTGGAATTACTTTTGTCAAGCTTTTTGTGTAAAACGCCCAAGAGTTTTATATCGGCGCCGGTCCTTCGGCTGCAAGTCGAAAACGAATGGCTTGAACCGTTTAAGAGCAAAAAAGGGGGATAAATATGGGTATGAAAAATTCGTTGCTGGACGGGAAATTGACAACCAAAAAATGCTGCGATCTTCTGCCTGAATGGAAAGGTCTTGATATTCAAATCAAACAGCTCAGCGGCGGGATCACGAACAAGCTTTATCGGATTCGATCCGAAAAAGGCGATTACACGGTACGAATTTATGGAGACAAGACCGATCTTTTCATCAACCGGGAAAATGAAGCGCACGCCATCCGGGAAATGTCCAAAATCGGCGTATGCTCGAACCTCGTGAAATTCATGCCTGAAATCGGAGTAACCATCGTCGAATTCATCGGAGATTGCACCGTCTTAACCAATGAGCATTTTCTTGACGAATCCCTGTATGACAAAATTTTGGAACCAGTTCGAAAAGTTCATATGAGCGGGGTGACATTGAAAAAAATTTTCAATCCCCTCATTGAAATCATGAAAATGTCCGCTATTCTCAAAAGGCTGGATGTTCATTACCCGGAATTCGATATCGAAGGGACCATTGACCGGCTCGTCAAATTATCCAGCATCATTAATATCCCAAACTCTGAATATACGCCCTGCCACAATGACCTTCTGGCGGATAACTTTCTGTTGATAAATGAAGATGCATTGAATAAATACCGTTACCCCTTATATATAATTGATTGGGAATATGCCGGCATGGCCCCCAAGTATTATGATATCGCTGACATGTTCCAGGAGGTTCTCGTTCCCCGCGAGGCCGAAGAAAAGATCGCCTACACCTACTGCCAAGGGGAAAATTATGAGAGAACCCTGTTTTTCATCGACCTGTTTAAGCCATTCCCCGATATTTATTGGTTTTTATGGAGCCTCATTCAGCAAAATATTTCAAAGATAGATTTTGATTATTATAATTACGGAAAAATAAAATATGAAAATGCCATAAAAAATCTTCTATTTATCAGTGAAGAATACGGTGTAAGAGTTTAAGTTTGACGGCGTCGGGGTCGGGATCGGTATCGGGGTCGAAAAGGTCGCCGGTCACCTTTCGATACCGACGCCGACAGCGACCCCCGACCCCGAGGGACATGGTTGTTTTGACTGTTTACGATGCCATCAAATTTAACTTCGAATTTTTCTTGACATCCATCAAAGTTTTCATTAGTAAGATGTCTATACATCTATAACCTTAGACACAAAACTGTTCCTTATGAACAAAAACCTTCCTTTTCATCGGCGCCGGGCGAATCCTGCAGACCCTGGCAGTCGAATACGGCAAGGGAATCAGTTGAGGAAAACAAGCCAGCCATCGGAGAAAAGCCATGGACTTTCCAATCAATCTTGATGCATTTCACCCCCTGAAATTTTCCATCTCCCAGCGCGAACTTACCGTTGAAGATGAAAGCCGGTTGAAAGAAAACATCGAACTGGTACGTGATACCATCATTTTTTTTACCGCCTACGCCAATGCCAAGGGGCTGGGCGGTCATACAGGGGGCGCCTATGACGTCGTACCGGAAGTTCTGATAATCGATGGTTTCATGAAGGGAAACGACAAGGTCTATCCCGTTTACTTCGACGAAGCCGGGCACCGGGTGGCCATTCAATACCTGATGGCGGTTTTGAATGGGTTCAAGCCGCCGGAGTCTCTGCTTCATTACCGGGAATTCGGAAGCGGCCTCTACGGCCATCCGGAAAGAGACGACGATCAGGGAATTTTTTTCAGTTCCGGCCGTCTGGGTCATCTGTGGAGCTACGTCAACGGCGTGGCTTCTGCCCGACCGGATAACACCGTGGTTCTATTCGGAAGCGACGGATCCCAGCAGGAAGGCGGGGATGCGGAAGCCGCCAGGTATGCGGTTGCTCAAAACCTTAACGTCAAGCTTCTCGTTGACCACAACGATGTAACCATCGCCGGCCATCCCAGTGAATATTTAAAGGGATTCAACATAGAGCGGACACTCGAAGGGCATGGCATCAAAGTGGATACCGGCCCAGGCGAAGACCTGCCGGTTCTTTACCAGCGGATCCGTCGGGCACTGGCCACGGAAGGGCCTGTAGCTCTGGTCAACAAACGAACAATGAGCGTGGGCGTTCCCGGAATTGAAGGCTCACCCAAAGCCCATGATGTCATCCCCGTGGATCTCGCAGTTGCCTACCTGAAAGAAAAGGGGCGGGAAGAAGCGGTACAGGCCCTTGAAAAATCAACCAAAAATAAATCGGACGTCATGTTTCTGGGCAGCACGGTAGAACGAAGTAAAAACAGAGATAATTTCGGAAAGATCATCTGTGACATCCTTCAAAGCATGCCGGATCTTAAATCCAGAGTGATTGTGGTTGACTCGGACCTGGAGGGATCCTGCGGATTGCATCATATTAGAAAAGCGTATCCGGAGGTTTATGTCCACGGCGGCATCATGGAACGGAATAATTTTTCTGTGGCCGCCGGTTTTGGTTCGGAGAAACAAAGACAAGGGATTTTCGGAACTTTTTCCGCTTTTCTGGAAATGGTTGTGTCTGAAATCACCATGGCCCGCTTGAACCGCGCCAACGTGTTGGCCCATTTTTCCCATGCCGGTGTGGATGACATGGCGGACAACACCTGCCATTTCGGGATCAATAACTTCTTTTCCGACAACGGTGTGCCGGAAAATGACGACACCCGCTTGTATTTTCCCGCCGACTCCAATCAAATGCAGGCTCTTCTGAAGGTTGTATTTTTCGACCCGGGTCTCCGCTTTGTCTTTTCCACCCGGTCCGCCACCCCGTTTATCCTCAAGGAAAACGGAGAGATGTTCTACAACGAAAAATACCGATTCGTTCCGGGAAAAGACGAGCCCATCCGGGAAGGCGATGCCGGCGTGATCGTTTCCTACGGCGAAATGCTGTACCGATGCCTGGATGCAGTGGAACGCCTGAAGGCTGAAAATATCCGGGTGGGTTTGGTAAACAAAACTACTTTAAACGTTATTGACGAAGACATGATGAAGGTACTGGCCAAGGCCAGGTTCGTTTTGGTGGTCGAGAGCCAGAACATCAAGTCAGGCTTGGGGTCACGATTCGGCACCTGGCTTTTGGAAAGAGGTTTCAAGGGCGATTATTCACGCATGGGTACAACAAAGGAAGGCCACGGCGGGCTTAGCGATCAGATTCCGTACCAGGAACTCGGGCCGGATCATATTATTGACAGGATCAAATCGATGTGTCGATCCGGGCAATAAAAGATATGAGGATAACCCATGATAATCGTTGACCCCAGGAATCCAATCCCAAAATATCTTCAGATAAGCGCATGGCTGAAGGAAGCGATTCAATTGAAGCGATATAAAATCGGTGAAAAGCTTCCACCAGAGATCGAGTTGTCACGGATATGTAAAGTAAACCGGAACACCCTGCGACAGGCCATCGGGGAATTGACGGGTGAGGGATTGCTTCAAAAAGTCAAAGGCGTGGGGACGTTTGTGGCTTCCACGGAGTCCGTGCCCGTGCGGCATAAACTGAACCGGATTTCCAGTTTCAGTACGGAGCTTCAGCAATCCGGCGTACGGGAAAAGACCCGCGTTATCGAAAAAGGCGTGGAGACGCCCACTCATACCATAGCCCGTGATTTGGCGCTGGGTTCGGACAGCAAGGTAATCAAGGTCCGCCGGGTGCGCTTCGGAAGCGATCTTCCGTTGATTTACGAAGAGACATACATGCCGGTGGATCTTTTCAGCGGCATCCTTGAAATGGACCTTACAGGTTCCATGTACGAAATTTTTACGAGGGACTTCGGCATCGTTTTGGCTCGAAGCGAACAAACGATCCGGGCGATCAACCTGAACAAAGAGATTGCATCCCATCTGGGATTAAAACCCAACAGCGCTGCACTGTATTCGGAAAGCATGACGTACAACGACAGGAATATGCCTGTCGAAGTATTATACAGTTATTTCAGAGGCGACAAATACGTCTTTGAAGTGGAGTTAGGCCAATACCATCTAACCCAATAATAATGGAATCTTCACAAAAGAATAGCGTGGCATGAACACAGCCGTATTAATGAACCGCTGATGTAAGGAGGAAATCAATGCAAGAAAAAAACCTGTTTGAGAAACTAGTGGAGATTAGCCCCGGGATGGAGATTTGGTGGGATTCTTCCCCGGTAATTTTTGAGAACTGGTGCCGGAAAATGCTCGAAAACGCTCTTCCGGACAACCGTTCTGTCCTGGAACGCCAGTTCGAACGGATGTACAACAAATCCGTTCCCGAAAAACAGCTCTTCCGGGGGGTAACCACGAATCCGCCGTTGTCTTTGCAGGCAATCAAGGATGATCCACCGTACTGGGAAAACGTGGCGAATCAGATCATCGCCGAGAACAAGGACATCGATACCGAAACCTTGTTCTGGGAATTGTATAAAAAGGTGGTCAAGCGGGGATCCGACATGTATCTCCCGTTGTTTGAAAAATCCGGTTACAAGGAAGGCTTTCTCTCCGGCCAGGTGGATCCGAGAAGCGTCTACGACAAGGAAGCCATGCTCAAACAGGCCCTCGAACTTTCCGCCCTCAACCCGAATGTCATGATAAAGGTGCCTGGTTCCAAGCAAGGCTATGATTTGATCGAAGAGCTTACCTCCCGGGGAATTTCCACGAACAACACCCTTACCTTCATTCTGCCTCAACTGGTGGACTGCGCCCGCACCGTTAAAAAAGGGCTGGAAATAGCCAAAGCCAACAATGTGGATTTAAGTAAATGGCGTTCCGTGATTACCCACATGGAATCCAGGTACGGCGACCTGGGCGGACTCAGGGACTTTGCCAAAGAAAAAGGAATCGAGCTGACGGACGGAGACGTCAGGATGGCGGAACTGGCTATTTTCAAAAAAGCCTATCAATTCCTTGAAGACAACAAAATGCCCAGCAAAATGCTTTCATGCTCACTGCGGCTCGGACCGAAAGTCAACGGCAAAACCCGAATCTGGCATCTGGAGGAAAAAACCGGTGCATCCATAGTTGTAACCTGCCCGCCGAGCTTCATCGATCAGGTCTTAAATTTGGAAGACGGGGACGATATCATCTTCGAGCCTGACCGTATCCACGCGGACATCCCCAAGGACGTGATGGACAAACTCATGCGGGTTCCCTACTTTGAAAGGGCTTATTCTCCGGACGGATACAGCCGGGAAGAATATAACACGCATCCGGCTCTACAAAGAACGGCGGAACAGTTTTCAAAGGCCACGGAAGAAACAGTAGCCTTTGCCGGCAAATGCCTTGAACAAGCATAAAATTTTTAGCCGAATTTTTGAATGATATAATAAGGAGGCCCTCTGATGGAAGTGGGGATATTAAAAGAAATCAAGCAAAAAGAAAACCGGGTTGCGATGACGCCGGCCGGTGTGGAGCAAATGTCCGCGCATGGGCACAAAGTCCTGGTGGAAACAACGGCGGGGGAAGGATCCGGCTTTTCCGACGAGGATTACGTCAAAGCCGGCGCCTCCGTGGCGAAAACAGCCAAAGAAGTTTATGATTCCTGCGAAATGGTGATGAAGGTAAAGGAACCTTTGCCGGTGGAATATGACCTGATCCGCGAGGGCCAAATCGTGTTCACTTATTTTCATTTCGCGGCATCGGAACAATTGACCCGTGCAGTGATAAAAAGCAAATGCACCGCCATCGCCTACGAGACCGTTAAAAAACCCAACGGAACCCTGCCGCTGTTGACCCCCATGAGCGAAGTAGCAGGACGCATGGCGATCCAGGAAGGTGCCAAATACCTGGAAAAGACTTACGGAGGAAAAGGAGTGCTGCTCAGCGGTGTCCCAGGGGTGAATTCGGGAACCGTCGTGATCATTGGGGGCGGCATCGTGGGTACGAATGCCGCCAAAATGGCCTGCGGACTCGGGGCGAAGGTGTATATGCTGGACTCCAATCTAGACCGATTAAGGTATCTTTCCGATGTGATGCCGAAAAACTGTTTTGTGCTGATGTCGAATCCCGCTACCATAAGAAAGTTGCTCCCGGAAGCAGATCTCCTGGTAGGTGCCGTGCTCATCCCCGGAGCGATGGCACCGAGGCTTGTCACCCGAGAAATGCTGGGGCTCATGAAGAAAGGGTCCGTGATCGTTGATGTGGCCATCGATCAAGGAGGATGCATTGAAACGGCCAGGCCCACCACCCACGATGATCCAATTTTTGAAGTGGACGGGATCATACACTATTGCGTGGCCAATATGCCCGGTGCTGTTTCAATGACTTCCACCATGGCGTTAACGAACGCAACACTTCCCTATGCCTTGCAGATCGCTGATAAAGGATACCGTAAAGCAGCAGAGGAAAACCTCGAAATCGCCTATGGAATCAACATGATCGAAGGTCGGCTCACCTGCCCCGCCGTGGCTGCAGCTTTCGGAATGTCCTGTGAGTCGGCACCAGGCCTTTGCTAGTGCGCATCCGGAAATGCCGGATGGACACAGCGAAGTTTCCGAATGGAAACTTGCCATGAGCATTAACGACATTAGCCATCTAAACGTTTTTTTGAAAGGAGATCACACATGGAAAAAAAAGACTTGAAGGAATGGTTTGTACCGTGGATGTCCACGGCCAGAGAATATAACACAAGCATACTCGATGAATCCTGGGAGCGACCCGAATACGCGCGCCTGATGCTTAACGAAAATCCCCTTCCGCCTTCACAGAAGGTGATCGATGCGGTTGTTGACGTCATGAAATACGGCAACCGCTACCCTGACAGCATGAAGCGACTCAGGGCAAAAGTTGGAAAACTATACGACCTCGGTCCTGAAAACGTCCGCCTTTGTAACGGCACATCCGAGATCATAGACAGCATGATGAGAATTTTTCTCCAGCCGGGGGACGAAATCATCATGTCGAACCCCACCTTCGGGTTGTATCCCGCCCGTGCCGAAATCACCGGGGCTAAAGTCGTTTCCATCCCGGTTCGCTCCGAGGACCTTCAATACGACGTCGAAGCGATGCTCGACGCCGTTAACGAGAAAACCAAACTTATCCTCATCATCAATCCCAACAATCCAACCGGTGTCTACATAGAAGACAAAGACCTGCTCCGCTTCTGCGAACTGGGGATTCCTCTGTGCATCGATGAAGCCTATTTCTTCTATCACCCGGAAGTAGGCTCGAAAGCCCACCTGATGAAGGAATACCCTCATGTTTTTCTACAGTCCACCTTCTCGAAAGCTCATGGGTTCTGTGGAATCCGGTTCGGGTATGTACTGGGAACCCCTGAAATGATTTCAGCCTTTAACAAGATGCTGCTGCCCTGGAACGTAAGCCTGATGTCGATGGCCGCCGCGGAAGCGATGTTGGACAACCCGGAAGAACTGGCCTACAAGGTGGAGCACAACAACAAGTGGATGAAAATTTTCGCGGAAGAGATAACTAAACTAGGCCTCAAGCCCTACCCGGCACCGGGCAACTACATGTTGGTCGACGCCAGCGTCAGCGGGAAAACGAACGCCGAGATACTCGCAGCTGCAAAAGAAATGGAAAAAATCTATCTGAAACGGATTTCACCAATCAATGGCAAAGACGGCTTTTTCCGGGTGACACCGGGGCTGGATGAAGAAAATGAAAGATTCTTAAAATTCATTCGGGCTTATTTCGGTTAATTGAGTTGATTGAAATTTGACGGCGTCGTAACAAAGTACCATCCCCGCCTTATCGGCGCCGGGGTCGGAATCGATACCGGGGTCGAAAAGGCCGCCGGTCAACTTCCGATAACGACGCCGACAGCGACGCCGACCCCGAGGGACAGGGTTGTTTTGACGTTTTACGATTTCATCATTTCGGCGCAGTGTGTTCACCGCCACTGCGCCGCATCGGCGCTTAAATCGAAAGCTTCTCCCACCGAAGCAGATGCGCGACGAACATTCCCGCGATAAAGCCCCAGGCCAGGTTGGACGCCAGCGTGATGCCCAGGATTAGTATGGCCACAAAATAGTCTCTTCGGCTTTTCAAGCCCATAATCGTAAGAGAAAGCTGGGAGCCTGCGAACATGAGCAGAACACCCAGGACGGACATGGGCAGCAGGTTGAAGAAGCTGACGATATTGCCACCGAGCAAAACCGCCAGGGCCACGAAAAGCAGACCGATCATCAAGTTTGACCCGGCTGTCCTGGCCCCGAACCGGTAATGGGCCGCCAGCCCACCGGCCCCATGGCACAGCGGCATCCCACCCAGACAGAAGCTCATAAAATTGGCCAGGGCCATGCTCACACAAGCTCTGCGATTGGTAACCTTTGCCGACCGTTCGCCGAAATAATCCTTTGAAAGATCCGTATAGGCAAGCACCGCATTGCCCAGGGTCATGGGAAGCTGCGGCAGAACCAGGGCAAAAAGCGCAAAGGTAAAATCAGCGCGCGCTGGAAAACCAAAAGGGAGAATCTCCGGCAGATTAAATCCGATGCCCAGGCCGCCCGATTCGCCTCCGGCGCCCAGGAGCAACCCCGTGAGGAATCCTCCTGTCACGACGATCAAACCCGCCGGAAACCGGCGATTGTCAAGGAGAAACAGGGTGATCACGGCACAGATGGTTCCTATCACCAGGCTGATGGGGACGGGGCCGATGCTCTGAAAGGCCAGATAAGGTTCCGCCGCATTTTGCATGGCCTGATATGTCGATGTTCCGATAATGAATTTGATGCCGCCGGATATCAGCAACGCTCCGGTTGAAAGCTGAACGCCGCAGATTACGGACTGAGGGGTGATTTTGCGAATCAGGTCGATGGCGCCGGTAAGCCCCACAATGAGTAGAAAAATTCCCATCAGCAGGGATGATGCCAGGATCTGATCAGGGCTCATGGCCGTGGCGATGGCATAGGCACCGATGACCTTCATCGGCTGCACCGGCACCGTGACTCCGAAATATATTCCCGAAACCACGTAGAAAATCCCGATGCTCAAAAACAGTCCCAGGGGATCCAGGCCGTTAAACAGCACCATGGCGATGGCGATGGGCAGCAGCGTGCCCAAATCGCCCAACGACCCGGCGAGTTCCATGCGATCGAATTTGAACCGTTCCGACATAAAGCCCCTTCCTATCCCCAAAAAGCTCGATGCAACAGCTTGATACACAGGGAAAACAAAATCACACTGAAAATAACCCGTATGGTTTTTCCCTTGAGACGGCTGCTCATGATTCTCGCGCCGGCCTGGCCACCGGCAAAGGATGCAACCGCAGCGGGCAGAATAAATCGCCAATCGATCTGGCCCATGGAAGCGTAGCCCAGAAAACCGGTCAGAGACGAAAAGCAAACGATAAACGTAGACGAAGCGGCGGCGATTTTGGTGGGGGTCTTGAGCATATAGATGAGAAGCGGCACGACGAACACCCCGCCTCCGATCCCCAGAAGGCCGCCCATGAAGCCTATGCAGGCGCCGATAAGGATGCCTCCGGCCACCTTTTTGAACGGCGTGAGCCTCATGCTTTCAGCTTCAGCCGCAGGCCGCATGAGCATGCGAACGCCAGCCAGGGCCAGCACAACGCTCATGACGACCAAGAATGGTTTCAGGTCGATGTGCACATTCAGATACGACCCCATCGGGGCTGCGAGACTGGAGGCCACGATCAACGGAATCGAAAGAGAAAAATCAACCATTTTTTTACGGGAATAGGTGTGGGCGGCGGAGGCGGCGGCGATCAGATTCAAAAACAATGAGGCGGAAGCAGCATCGGCTTTTGCGAAGCCGAGAATCACAAAGAGCGGTGAAAAGATCAAACCTCCGCCAAGGCCGACCATGGTCAGCACCAGAGAAATCAGGAAAATACTTCCGAGCAGGATCACAGAAATAGGCATGAAGTTCCCCGTTCAAACGTTTCCCGGTGCCGTGGTTACCAATGGCCTTGGGCTGTCACGTTCCAACTGCGCTGCATCGCCGTCTCATTTCAGCCATGAAACCGTATCGATTTCCACCCGTTATACTATCCACTTACGTTTGATGTTATGAAGACTTGCCCAAAACAAAATAATACAGAACACGGCAAGCAGCACCAGGTCGAGCGCGTAAGGCATGGCATTTCCGCCATGAACCGCACCGTGAAGCACATCGACGCCGTAGGTCAATGGCAGCACGTAGGAAAGCGGCCTGATAAAAATCGGCAGTTGCGCCACCGGGAAAAACAGCCCGCAGAGAAAAACCATCGGGAAACGGAAAAAATTCGAAAACGTCTGCGCCTCGAAAACTTCCTTGACGGCGACGGCAATAAAAAGTCCGAGAAACGTAGAAGATACAGCGATCATAA
>JAWOBE010000193.1:0-20102 GCA_046498185.1 Desulfatiglandaceae bacterium
ATCTGGCTGGTGGTGGTGCTGACGTTGGTATCATGGGAGCAGGTGGCCTTGATACTGACCGGGCCGGACTTGTATCCGCTCCGGAGAACCGTGCCCACTTTGCCGCTCGCAGTGTAGGCGAACAAAGGCGAAATCTCCTCCCCGCCCTCGGGTGAAGTCAGGATACCGAAATCAACCCTGTAACCGTCCGCCACCAGATTCCCCTCCATATCCTTGACATCAAAAACCACCTGGCTGGTAGACTGTCCGCCGGTGCCTTTGATCGCAATGGCAACCGGATCGGGGAATCCCTCGGCAACCTCTATGAAGGCCGGCGGTGGCTGGATTTCCACGGTATCGAAGCCGGTCACATCGGTGCCGTAGATCGTCGCTGTCGCGGTAACGGTGACCGTCCCCCCCTTGGAAGCCGCCGAAAACACCGCCGTATACTGCCCAGGTTCGCCCATCTCCGTGGCATCGCCGATCGTGCCAAAGCTTTGATCGCTCAATTCAAATTTTACGCCGGCGCCCGTGTAAGGGTTTCCATCCGCCGATTCGACCAATGCCGTAACCATCGCGGTTTCGACACCGGTACCGAGAACGGCGTTGGGCACAATGCTTACAGTGACACTGCCTGAGGTATAGGCCACTTCTATCTCGGCATGCCTTCCTCCGGCTTCCGCCCGCACAATCGCAGACTCGGCATTTCCGCTTGTCAGTGTGGCAATCGCAAATCCGGTTGATGTGGTGGCAGAAGGATCGATCTGGCCGTCTCCCCTCACAATCGAGAAGGTAACCTCTGTTCCGTCCGGAGCGGGGCCGCCCCCTGCAACAGTGACCGAAGCGGTAATCGCGGACTGGTCGTTTCCTCCTTGCGCAATGCCGGGGGGATCAGCCGTAAGAGAGATCCCGCCCACTGCCACGCCGGGAACCTTGAAAACTATTTCAGCGGTGTCTGTAAGCAATCCATACTTGGCCGTCACTGTCGCCTTCCCGGCTGATGACGGTGCAATCATCTCAACCGCGGCGACACCGGATTCGTCCGTTTGGGCGCTTGCCGAGGCAAGGGTTCCATTGTTCGTGGTAAAGTTCACCGTTTGATCTTTAACCGCGACGCCTTCCGCATCCTTCAACCGCACGGTTATTGTCGATCTCGACACTCCATCTGCCAGGATTGCAGCCGGGGCTGCATTCATATCAACCAGGCTCACCCCGGTGAAATCCACATCGATACTGTCGCTCGCCCCGTTCACCGTGGCAGTAACAGTGGATGCGACGGTAACGGGACTTTGAACAGAAGTGAGGGCAACCGTTGCAACACCGCTTTTTGTAGCAACCGTCGCCGGTACACCCCCCAATGTTGCTGAAAGAACGACATCCGTTCCATCCTCTACAGGGTTGTTCTCGATGTCAGTGACCAAAGCCTTCAAAGTGGCGGTATCCTCACCGTTCGCATAGGTTTTGCCTGGAAGGGACATCAATTCCACCTTTGCCGGGGGACCGGCCGTTTGAGTAATTCCAGCCTCAGCACTCAGGTCATCGAATTCGGCCAGGATTGTGACAAACCCTTTGGATGTGGTGCTTGTATACGTGAAGCCGGCTTCACCTGCGGCATCGGTGTAAACAGAATCAATTCTCTGAGCGGGCACGGCGTTTATATTTCCTTCGATTTTGATACTCCAATTTCCATCCGCCTTCACCTGCAGAAAATAATTCCCAACATCAAGATTTTCCACCGTACCGTACTGCTCCAGTGTTCCCATTTCATTTGCCAGAAGAGCTATTCTTCCTTTGGTTTCTTCCCAAAGCCAAACAATGAAGTTGCTTTTCCCATCATGGCTCATTGAAAAGGTAACAACACCTTTTTTTGCATAAAATGGGCTTGTTTTCGCAATGCCTGTCCCTTCAAAAGTGTTGTTTGCCGGAAGACCAGAAATTTCCTTGCTGAATACCACCGGCACACCACCCATAGCCCCCCCCCCATCATCCTTCAAGGTGGTGGTGATTTCTGAATGAGATGACCCGTCGGCGACTATTATGCTGGGTGATGCGGAAATTGTTAAAGCCCCTCCAGTTTCGGCTTGTTGAACATCTGTGATGACACCTGCAACAGGTTTTACATAGCTTCTAGAACCCTTGAAGGAGGAGTCCTCCTCCGGGTAAAACATTCCCATCCTTAATGAATTGCCGTCAGCTGGAATGATCACGTTTTCGATGTAGTAGCTGCCGTCCTCTTCGATTTCCACTACCTGGTCACTCACAAAAATAATGCTGCCCGGTTCTCCCGTCCCGCGTATTGCACTGGTCCTGTCATCTTCGTAGAAAAATCCATATACCCCTCCCCTTGTGACCGTGATCGGAAGCCCTGCCACAGTCTCGCCGGTATCTTCCCAAATGCGTTTTGAAACATCGAAATAAAGAATCCGGGTCGTTCCAGGCATTGAATCCGGGTTCGGTAGGTTCAAAGCCGCAGCATCCCCCAATTGAAGCAGGCCGGGCTTTATCGAAACGAGCACGCTGGGGGCTTGTTTATCCACGCCGATCAGGGTGTTCAAGTCCGCCGATCTGGTTTCGACGGACGGTAGCGGCACCGGTATCGGATTATGGATATCCAGGTATTCGACACTGATGCCTGCAGTCGAAAGAGATGAACCAGCCACCGTAAAAGCACCGGATGCCTGCGCTGGTACCGTCAAAGAAGCCGTATCATTGTTAATGGCATTGGACGTAACCGCCCCGCCCACTGCCGCGACAAGGGAGGAGGTTGAAACAGAGGAATTCTGAAGAAGGATGTTGAGAGGTTTTGTCGGATCGCCCACCCGGTAAGAATCTACATAACCGGGCTTGGAGACGACAAAGCCGTGGAGCCCGGTGGTGATGGTTGGAAACGAAAATTTTCCGTCGGCACCTGTGGTGGTTGTCTCAGGTTTGCTGAAAGCCGACACCATGGCGCCTGAAACTGGCGACCCGCCCGCACCCAGCACCGTGCCGGACAAACCTGAGGGGGCCGGAGGGCTGGGTGTTTCTCCGGAATCCCCTCCTCCGGAACCACATCCGGCCGCGAGAGACAAGAGGCAAAACAATCCGAGCAAACCAAAAAAACATCGCAATTTTTCAATACCCATAACTGTTCCCTCCAAACCAACACTAATTGAACCAAGTCACTTTTTCGGAAAGAATTTAATTTACTTGATATGCTTCTCATTAAGAACCGAACTTTTTTGTATATTCTTATATGTCTTTCGAATTTGCAATAGATTTTTGAATTTTAAATGAATTCACCCCAGCCGGAATCTCACCAAGTTCCTTCAGTAACTGCGAGGCTTCCCTTCCAATCCGACCGTCAGGATCTTTAGCGACCGCTTTTTGAAACACCTTGACCGCGTCCGCAGGCCGGCCGAGCCTCAGTTGAAGTTTCCCCAATAGAAGATAGCCGTTCGGAGAATCCGGTTCATAGGATATCGAAGACTGATATGCATTCCATGCCTTCTCCCATTCACCGGCAGCCTCGTAGGCCAAGCCAAGGTTTTCATAGGCCATCACGAAAAAAGAATCAATCTCGAGCGCTTCTTTGTAATAGCTTATCGCGCGCCTGAAATCACCTTTCTGATAATATGCCAGGCCGAGATTCAGAAATGCATAATGAGGGGTGGCATAAGAAATTGTACCGGCCGCCTTACTGAAACAGGATATCGCATCATCCAGCCTTCCCATCAACAGGTAGGTGACTCCCATGTTGTTTACCAGTTGCGGAAAATCCTCCTTGAGTGCAAGGGCTCGCTGAAATTCCGCAATCGCTCGATCGAAAATACCCAGATCTCTGTATGCAAGCGCGAGGCTGTGAGCAATATGGGGATCCCTGGGCTCCGCTTCCGCCGCTTCGATCAGATGCTTGACCGCCAGGTTAGGTTCTCCTCTCATAAGGTGGCTTACACCCAGATCTTCCAGCGCATGTGCCCGCTTCTTTGAGATTTCCTGCCCAGGAGTTACACAACCCTGGCAGGCTAAAAAAACAACAAATAGGCTGTAAAAAGATATTTTTGAAGAACACAGGCTCATGATGAAATCGTTTCAGAAAAAATGTTCTTGAAAATAAAGCGTTCCCGCTACAAGGCCTTTCTGTGCGGCCACGCAGTCTCTATTACTTGTGGGGTGATGAATATCAACAGCTCGGTCTTGTCTTTGATGCTTGTCCTGGCTTTGAACAGCCAGCTCAATACAGGGATATTCCTGAGCACAGGGATGCCGGATTCCACTTCCTGCCTGTCCTCGGTGTAGATCCCTCCAATCACTATCGTCTCACCGCTTTTAACCATTAGAGTGGTATCTATTTCCTTCTTGTTGATGTTACCGGATCCGTCTTCGTAAGGCTTGTCATCTGTCACTTTTAACTTCATGGTGACGAAATCGTTGAAACTGACGGTCGGGGTGACAATCAAGGAAAGAGTAGCTTCGACGGTTTCCACCCCTATCTGATCGGCCGTCACAATCTCGCGAATGATTTCGGCCCCACGGCTGATAGCAGCCTCTTCTCCGTTGCTGGCAATGACCCTGGGAGCTGATATGATCGTAGCCTTGTTTTCGCACTCTGCCAGAGCCAGGGAAGCATCGAGGGTTGCAAGCCCTCTGGTTGTCAACCGCGTGATTGAAAATCCTATATTTCCAGCCCATCCTTTAGGAACATTTGTCGCAAACGAGCCGGAGAAAGGCGTTCTATCCCGGTAACGTTCATAAGCCGCCGCCCATTCCACTCCCAGGTCCCGGCTGAAACCCGTCGTCGCATCGACGATCCGCGCTTCTATCATAATCTGCTTCACCGGAGTATCGAAGCGCTGGATAATTTTTTTGGCCTCAGCCAGTATCGAAGCCGTATCCCTCATGATGAGCGTATTGGTCCTTTCATCCACGGTCAGGGTACCGCGGTCTTTGCTCTTTATTTCATCGAGATGCGATTTAATCTGGTTGGCGTTGGCGAAATCCAATGGAAAATACTGTGTTTCGAGCGGCTCCAATTCGCTCATCTCATGGGTTTCGGCAAGTCTTCTGCTTCGCTCTTCCTCGATCGCTTTCCGTTCAGCTGCCTTTAGCTCTTCTATTTTCTTTCTGGTCGTGACGCAAATGACATTTCCACGGACCTCCTTACCCAGGCCGTTGTTGGCAAGGACGAGATCGAGAGCCTGATCCCACGGGACTTTCTTGAGCCTCATGGAAACGGTCCCTGTCACCTCCGGCCCCCATATGATATTCAGATTGCTCACCTCGCCGATCAAACGGAGGATGTTAGTTACATCCGCATCGACGAACTCCATCGTCATGGGGGCTCCTGTATGTTTCTTTTCCGCGCCCGGCAATACTGAAGGATCTATTTCAACGCCGTTTACAGCTGTTGTTTCCTCGTTTTGTTGTTGGGAAAAAATCCCGGCCTTGATCGACGGGTTTCCTTCCTTTTCGTGGACTTCCCGTTGCTCAGGCGTAAGAACCGTAAGTGGAGCCGATGCGGTGCTGTGAGAAAAAAGATTCAATACAATGGCACTTCCTTCCTCCGCAACTTCGTAATCCGGATCGCCCTCCAGATATACTGTTATCCTGGTCGTCGGAATCTCCTCTCCGATAGCTTCGGTAGTTACGCTATCGACAGGTCCCTCGTTGAAATGAATGCATTCGGGAAGCTTCTTCCCCGGTTCACCCAGAACATCGACGATTATTCTTGAAGGATCCAGCAATTTAAAAGCTGAATATGGGGTGACAGAGCTACACCTGATCTCGATGGTCTTCCCCTCCCCGGCCCGGATAACCCTTAGTCGCTCTATAGACACGGACGCGAGCGTTTCGGCACCCGGCCCACCAGCCTTGCCGATGACACAACCGGTCATGACCACGGCGGTTGTGTATATCGCTGCAAACATAACCCACCGCAGCGTATTGAATTTTCCTCGGATCATGCAGATTCTCCAGGGTCTTTTTTTAATATAGACCTGTTTTCATTGAAACAGCCGTTTAGCAGTGTCCCGCTCTATGGTTTCTCCTTCCGAATTCTTGTTGGTGCTGCGTATGATAATTTCCCCGGGGTGGATCTGATACACCCTCCCTCCGTCATTTCCAACAGACGTCCCAGGCTTCACTACATACCCGACACCCTTAGCATCCCTGAGCATCGCCCACCTGTCATCCGGTGATACGATAACCGCTATAAGTTCGAGTTGGGAAAGATCTACGGTCTCAAGATAGGTTCTGGGTTTGCTTGCCTTCCGAGCTATGGCTGCCTCCTGCTCCAGGACAAAGGATTTGAAAGGGTCTTTCAAACCCGAAAGCTTGAACTTCCTTTGAACTGAGGCCTGAAGCGAACCGTTCCCGGAAATATCCTGGTCGGATTCAGGCCCCGTTCCAGCTCCCGGATTCGTCTCAGAAAACATGATGCCCGGCTGCGCGGCCCCAAAAAACAAAAAAGAAGCCATGATGCGAAACAGTTTATTTCTTGCCCTTTTCCCCTTCATCATTTCCGCCTGTTTGTTGCTCTCCTTTAAACCGGTAGGTAACCGCCGTGCAGGTCATCTTGAGCATCGTGGATAACTCCTCTTCAGGGTGCATCGATACATCGACTATATTGACGATCCGCTTCATACCACCCACCTTGTCAAAAAAGCCCACGACATCCAGAAACCCCCCTTTAACTTCTATAGACACGGGTATCTCGAGATAAAAATCCCTTGTCACTTCTTTTTCAGGTTTGAAAAGAAGGAATTCCAAGTGCGAATCTTTACCCATCTGTGTTATCGTTTGCAGCAGGCTGGGGATTTCCCTCTTATTGGGAAGCAATTTAAGGGCTTGCTCAAAATCTGCTTCCAGTTCTGCCAGCTCGGCCTGCAATTTTTTCACATTTCGGTCCCTGGCTTTTGCCACAAAAAGCTGTCTCTCAAGATCTCCTATCTGCTGCTCCAGTCGGGTCATCTCTTTGTTTTTTGGAAGATATATGAAATAGGCGAACAATCCTCCCAAAACGGCTATCGTAAGGACGAAAACAATGATCTTGGCCCGCAAGCTGAGTTCATCTATTTTTTCGAACATCGGAGTCAGATTCGGTCTCATCGCTGCCTATCGCCTTGCTTTCTTAAGCTCCCTCTTTTTAAAGGCATTTTGGGGGCTTCTTTCCTTAAAAGAATAAGTCTTACATAACACACCGAAATCGGTTACATTTAATCTATATTGTGAAATCTCTCTTCTTTTGGTATGAACAAGATCTACGGATAGAATATGATCTGCTTTCTCGAGCTCGGTCATAAGCAGAGCCACCGTGCCATTGTCCATGGCCGAACCTTCCAGACTGAGGATTCCGTCCTTCTCGCTAATTATCCTGAGCCATAACCGGTCGTTCGGTACCGCCCCAGCGACCTCCTTCAAAAGAAAGACCGGCCCTTTCTTGGCTTTTTCAAGCACTTTTATCACTTCGAGTTTCGACTGCAGTTCGCGGATCTTGGCCTGTATATGTTTCAGCTGCTTGTTGGTCTCCCCATATTTGTCCAGCTCAGCAGCCCTGGCATTTTGCTTCACAGACAAATCCGCCAGCCTGCCGTTCAGTTTCATAAAAAAATACGTCATTGCAAACAAAACAAAGATGACCGTAAGCCCGTATATATTGAGTTGCTTCCGGAGGTACTCTTTCTTTCTCGCCGCTCTATATGGAAAAAGGTTGATCCGTATCATTTGTCGCCTATGCTTCTCAACGCAAGGCCTGCGGCAACGGCTGCCTGCGGTGCGATGTAGTTCAAGTATTCCATGTCCATCTTCTTTTCATTGACCTTTAAATTCCTGAACGGATTAAACTGCTCCACCCGCACTCCCGTTTCATTCTGCAAGTGACGCTGAAATCCGGGAATACGGCAAGAACCACCACTTACAATCAGTTTCGAAATCGTCTTATAGGGATAAGTGCCGGCCAAGAAATCAATTGCACGTTTTATTTCCTGAACCCACTCGGAAACAGTTGAAACAAATATTTTTTCGAGCAGAGCCAGCTGTTTTTCCGCTACAACTCCCCCGAGTTTAATGTTCTCGGCTTCCTCATATGGGATTTTCAACGTGGACATTATAGCCTTGGTTATCTGGCCCCCCCCGAAGCCCGAATCCCTTGTAAACAATGGTATTCCGTTATCCACCATATTTATTCCAAGTTCTTCGGCGCCTACGTTGATCAGTACACAGGTACCCTTGTCTCTCTCTTCTTCGGTGACGCTCATTTCAATAGCATTTTGAAGCGCGAAAGAATCCACATCTAAGACTCCAGGATTAAGACCGGCATTTTTAATTAAATTTTTATAAGCATTAACGAGATCCCTTTTTGCCGCAACAAGCATCACCTCCAGATGATCTGATTCTTCCTCAGCCTCCCCTCTTTCACCTTCCACTCTCGTATCGTTCGAGGGCACCAAAATATCGAAATCGAGATGAACTTCATTGATATCAAAAGGAATATATTGCTCAGCTTCGTTGTAAATGGTGCTCTCCAGCTCCATTTCGTCTTTTTTTGCAACGGAAATCTTTTTAATGATAACCGAGTACCCGGAAATAGAGGCAGCGACATTCTTCTGCTTGATCTTTAGATTGGTGAAAAGACGTTTTATACTCGAAGAAATGATTTCCGGGTTCTTGATGGAGCCTTCAACGATAGCATCCGGCGGTAGGCCTATCAGACCGGCATTTTTAAGTTCAATCCCCTTCCTGGTGTAAGCAATCTCCACCAGTTTTATCGAATGAGAACCGATATCAAGACCCACTACCACGTTTTTCCTTGCTGCCATCATATGCAACACTCTAGATCCTATCCCGGAACCAAAATCCTTTCCTGCATGCCATTTATAATACACGAATAAATCAATAAAAACACAGAAAAATATAATTGTCAACACTCATATTTTAATTTAAACCAATAAATATAGCTATTATACCTATAGCGTTTGCTTAATCTCTTTTCTACAATCTCCTGGTGATGACCTCTTCAAGGCCATCACCGAAAAATATACCTTTACAAAACAGAGTTTGAAAATTACAGTCCAGTCTTTACTTACGTTGAAGACACAAAGCTCAACGTCAGCTTGCGAAAATGCCACTTTCCGTTTTCAGCTTCACAACAGGAGGTTTTAATTGGGCGGGAAAGGTTCAGGGTCAATGACGAAAAGGCGGAAAAGCATATGGCGGGAATACCTGGAGGCGGCGGTAATAGCCGTTATCCTGGCACTCTTCATCAGGACGTTCGTAGTGCAGGCATTCAAAATTCCTTCCGGTTCAATGGAACCGACGTTGCTGGTCGGAGACCACATTCTTGTAAACAAGTTTATTTACGGTATTAAGATGCCGTTCACCCGCAAAACGATCATCCCGGTTAAAGAACCGGATAGAGACGATGTTATCGTCTTTATATACCCCGTGGAACCTGATAAAGATTTCATAAAGAGAGTTATAGGACTGCCCGGCGACCGAATCGAGATATCCGGGCAGAGGATTTATATTAACGGAGCTCTTTATCAAGATGAATACGGAGCTTATACCGCCAGGCACGCGGAGCCGGGTCGCTCGCATTCCTGGGTGGTTCCGGAGGACCATGTATTCGTTATGGGCGACAACCGGGATCACAGCTACGACAGCCGGTTCTGGGGTTTCGTCCCTATAAGTTCGATAAAGGGTGAAGCTTTTATAATCTATTGGTCATGGCCGAACTGGAAACGATCCTTCAGTTTGATCGAGTAACCGTAGAGTGTTGCTGCGTGGATCTACAGCAGGCTTCCCTGAGCCGTACGGCCTTGCGCAGTACAGTCGTGACTTCGGTGGAAACTTGGTGCGTTTGCAATATCTCGTCACCGGAAAGCAGCATCATTTCCCCCGCATCCGATCCAGCCACAGGGCTTCCGGAAATCACTTCGGCCCAGTAGTCCACCACAACGTAATGATAAACGATACGCCGCTCTTCGTCCCGGATCACCCTTTCAAAGATATCCAGAAGGCCTTTGACGGAAACATCGACTGAAAGCTCCTCCATGATTTCCCTCTTCAGTGCCTCCTCCAGGCTTTCTCCCAGTTCCACCAAGCCTCCCGGCAGGCTCCATCGCCCCTTGCCCGGTTCATTGTTCCTGCGGACCAAAATCACTGCATCCTCCCAAAAAACCACGGCGCCGACACCCACCATGGGCGAATCAGGGTACCTTCTTGACACGGTCGCCTCCTGAAAAATTTATAAAGACCCTACTCCGCTTTTGCATGGCCAAAAACCCATCCGAAGCCTCTTCATAGCTTCTTATACACGGGCTTCTAATGCTTGACAATTATTCCACAACAGGTTTATATGTATTGTTTAAAATTTCAGTTATAATAAGGTGTTTCTTTGTCTGTACATTGCTTCGGTATTATTACGGAGACTTGAGTCTTAAAAGCTGGAACGGCTGTCCGCCCTTTTATAGGGTGACCGGTTCCCCTAGACTCGAGACTAAAAAAAGTGAATTTTTCACCAGAAAGCGAGGAAGGAACAGAAAATCATGGACCCAGCTAAAACAATGACAATCGAAGGTAACGAAGCCGCCGCATACGTAGGCTACGGAATGAGTGATGTTGCATCCATTTATCCGATCACTCCGTCGAGCAACATGGGGGAATACGCCGATGCATGGGCGGCCCATGGCAAAAAGAATATTTTCGGCCAGGTGGTCAAGGTCGTTGAAATGCAATCCGAAGCCGGCGCCGCAGGAGCCTGTCACGGCGCTCTCGCCGGAGGTGCTTTAACAACCACATTTACCTGCTCGCAGGGCCTCCTCTTGATGATCCCGAACATGTATAAAATCTCCGGCGAAGTCATGCCGATGGTTATCCATGTTTCGGCCCGCGCACTGGCCGCCCATGCGCTTTCAATTTTCGGAGACCATTCGGATATCAACACTTGTCGGGAAACCGGCTATTGCATGCTGGCTTCCGCTTCGGTCCAGGAAACAATGGACCTGGCACTGGTCGCCCACCTTGCCAGCGTCCGTGCAAGCCTACCGTTTTTGCATTTTTTTGACGGCTTCCGTACCTCTCAGGAAATCCAGAAGATAGAAGCAATCGCTTATGAAGATATGGCCAAGCTTCTTGACTACGAGGCGGTCGAATACTTCAAATCCCGTGCGATGAATCCTGAGTTTCCCCATCTGCGCGGCACCAGCCAGTCCCCGGACGTGTATTTTCAAAATCGCGAGGCTGCCAACCCCTTCTATGCGGATATACCATATATCGTGCAGGAGGAGATGGACAAGGTAGGCGATCTGACCGGGCGGCGCTACAGGTTGTTCGACTATGTCGGCGATCCGGAAGCGGACCGCGTCGTAGTTTCGATGGCCTCAAGCTGCGATGTCATCGATGAAACGGTTAAATATTTGAACAAACAGGGCGAGCGTGTCGGACTTCTGAAAGTACGTCTTTATATGCCGCTTTCAAAGGAGCATTTCCTTCGTGCGCTGCCGGCCACCGCGGAATGCATTACAGTGCTCGACCGCACCAAATCCCCGACAGGCGTCGGAGAGCCTCTTTATGGTGATATCTGCACCACGTTCATGGAAAACAACGACTCCCCGCTGATCCTCGGAGGTCGCTACGGCCTGGGAAGCAAAGACTTCACACCCACTATGGTAAAAGCCGTGTTCGACAACATGAGGGGACGGGAACCGAAGAAACATTTCACCGTTGGAATCGTCGACGATGTGACTCACACCTCGCTCGAGCTGGGAGAAACCATCGACGTTTCGGCACCCGGCACAGTCAGGTGCAAATTCTGGGGGCTCGGTGCCGACGGTACAGTAGGCGCGAACAAAAATGCGATCAAAATTATCGGCGATGCCACAGACATGTATGCACAGGCTTATTTCGCTTATGACGCGAAGAAATCAGGCGGAATCACGATGTCTCACCTTCGCTTTTCTCCGGAACCCATCCAGTCGCCCTACCTGCTGGATACATGCGATTTTATAGCGTGCCACAACCCTTCATTCGTCGATGAATACGAAATTCTGGAAGGCATCAAGAAGGGCGGTTCATTCCTGCTGAACTCTCCATGGAGCAGTGAAGAAATGGAGGCCAACCTGCCCAACCGCATGAAGCGTACTATTGCTGAAAAAGAACTCCATTTTTTCAATATCGACGCTTTTAAAATCGCTGAAGAAATCGGGCTCGGCGCCCGGATCAACATGATCATGCAGGCGGCGTTTTTCAAAATCTCGAATGTGATCCCACCGGACCAAGCGTTTGATTATATGAAAAACGCAATCAAAAAGACCTACGGCAAAAAAGGTGAAAAGATCGTCCAGATGAACTTTGATGCCGTGGAGAAAGGCAAGGATGCAATAGAAGATATCAAGTATCCGGAATCCTGGAAAAACGCAGGCCTCGACGCTTATATGGACAGAGAAGAGCCGGAATACGTCGAAAACGTGATGCGTCCCATTCTTGCTCAGCAGGGTGACAAACTGCCCGTCAGCGCATTCGAACCAGACGGCAGGATTCCAACGGCGACTTCACAATATGAAAAACGCGGTGTGGCCGTTCACGTGCCGGAATGGATTCCTGAAAATTGTATCCAGTGCAATCAATGTGCTTTCGTTTGCCCCCATGCGGTTATCCGCCCGGTACTTGCCTCTCCCGAAGATTTGGAAGACGCTCCTGAAAATTTTGTTACCGTCGAAGCCAAAGGAAAGGATCTTAAGGGCTACCGGTACCGGGTGCAGGTGAGCGTGCTCGACTGCACCGGATGCGGCAGCTGCGCCCAGGTTTGTCCGGCTAAAAACAAGGCTTTGGTCATGAAGCCGTTTAAGAGCCAGGAAGAAACCCAGGCGCGTAACCACCGCTACTCGCTGGATCTGCCCAGGATTAAAGATCCGATACCTCCGACCACGGTTAAAGGAAGTCAATTCAGGCAGCCGTTGCTTGAGTTTTCGGGTGCTTGTCCCGGCTGTGGCGAGACGCCCTACATCAAGGTCATTACCCAGCTGTACGGCGACCGGATGCTGATCGCCAATGCCACCGGATGTTCGTCGATATGGGGCGGATCGATGCCTTCCTGCCCTTACTGCGTGAATGAAGAAGGACACGGCCCGACCTGGGGGAATTCACTTTTTGAAGACAACGCCGAATACGGCTTCGGAATGGCCCTTGCGACCGAACATGCTCGCAACAAATTGAAAGATCTTGCCAACGAAGCCCTGGAGCGGGGCGTTCCATCTGAAGTGGAATCAGCACTCAAAGAGTGGACCGAAAAATTTCTGGACGCTGAAGGATCCAGGGAAGCCGGTCGAAAAGCCGTGGAAGCAATCGAAGTTACGCTTGCCTCGGAAAAAGTTGAATGCGAAGACCTGTTGTTTGAAATACTGGATAACAGCAATCACTTCACCAAAAAATCCATCTGGTGCATCGGTGGTGACGGTTGGGCCTATGATATTGGTTATGGAGGCTTGGACCACGTAATAGCAATGAATCACGATGTGAACATTTTCGTGCTCGATACGGAGGTTTATTCCAATACGGGCGGCCAATCCTCAAAGGCCACGCAGACAAGCGCCGTAGCAAAGTTTTCGGCCGGCGGAAAACCTACCCGCAAAAAGGACCTCGGCATGATGGCTACAACATATGGGTACGTATATGTCGCATCGGTGGCGATGGGAGCAAACCAGAACCAGTTCATGAAAGCAATTCTGGAAGCTGAAAGCTATCCCGGACCCTCGTTGATTATTGCCTACGCGCCTTGCATCAACCACGGTATCAATATGACCAAGAGCCAGGAAGAAGAAAAGAAAGCGGTGGAATCGGGGTATTGGCCTCTCTACCGTTACAATCCTTTACTGAAAAAAGAAGGCAAAAATCCCTTCATCCTTGACTCCAAGGAACCGAAGGGCAGTTTCCGGGACTTTTTGCTCGGCGAAATCCGCTACTCTTCACTGACCAGAACGTTCCCCGAACATGCGGAAAAGCTTTTCCAGCAGGCCGAAGAGGATATGAGAGAAAAGTATGCGGTCTACAAGGCAATGGCTGAAATGAATTATTAAAGCTGACAAGGCTTATTTTCCGAGAAGCCTCCTTAAAAAAACGCCCGGTGCGGAAACGCGCCGGGCGTTTTTTTACTTATCAACTTATAAGGTCCTGTATCTTGGGGATAACCTTGCAGCCGAGCTCATCCAGGCTTCGATCGCATGTGAGGTCATAATGAATCGGTGTGATGGTCACCATCCCTCGCTTGAGCGCATAAACATCGGTGTCTTCCGCGCCCTCCCCGCAAAAAGCCTCTTCACCGGCCAGCCAGTAGTACTCACGGCCTCTGGGGTCGATTCGCTTTTCATAACGATCTTTGAACCTCAATGTAGCTTGGCGGACAACGGCTATACCCGCGATGGCCGGTGTCGCCAGCGCCGGGATATTGATGTTGAAAGCCACACCATCAGGCCAATTACTTATATTCTCTATAAAATTAACGATACCGGGCAACAGGGAGGCAGCAGTCGTAAAGTCAGGATTCACTCGCTCATCCAGCGAAACCGCTGCAGCCCTCAACCCCAGAAATGCACCTTCGGTGGCCGCCGACACAGTACCTGAATAGAGGATGTTCACCCCTAAATTGGCACCTGCATTTATACCGGAGACCACCATGTCCGGCTTGGTATCCAAAAGTTCCTGTACAGCCATCTTGACACAATCCGCAGGAGTGCCATTCACCGCATATCCGTAAAGATCCCCGTTTCTCCGAGCCTCATGAACTCTCAACGGCGAATTCAAGGTGATGCCGTGTCCAACGGCACTGACTTCCCCATCCGGTGCGACGATGTCGATACGGTGTTTATCCTTCAAAGCATTGAATAAAGCGTAAAGGCCTGGAGCATATATGCCGTCGTCATTGGTCAACAGAATGTACAAAATCCCCTCCATGAATTTCCGCGCATGTCCTAATCTGATAAATTATTAAAATATCAATCAGTTAAGACCTTGCCGGTGTTTTGTTTGCCTGTGGTTTCCATATAATGTATATTAATAATTTGTATATTATATTTTTATCATATTCTGGTACGTGGCCGTTCCAGGAAAGACCAATATTTACGACCGGCTTGCGGAAATGTCAATCGTGCCCGGGATCGGCCTTGCAGGTGGTTTCTTTTGGGGTGCATGATGAAAGAGGTTCCCGGAGACAAGACGCGCAAGGAACTTGACACATTGCTTCGTTTCAGCGCAATCGTCAATTCCTCTTTACAGATAGAGGAAGTGCTGAGCCATGCGATCAAATGGGCCGAGGAATTCGTAGATGCGGAAGCCAGCAATATTTACGAACTCCACGAGGAAACCGGCGAATTGTTCGTTCGCGTCGCACGCGGCGAGAAAAAATCGCTCGAAGGTCTGCGACTCAAGATCGGCGAGGGGGTCGCAGGAAAAGTGGTTCAAACCGGTGAGCCCATGGTTGTCCAAGATACTTCCCTTGAGCAGAATTTCTCTCCGATATTCGACCAGATCACGGGTTTTGTCACGAGATCCATGATATGCGTGCCATTACTCGTCCGGGGCCATCCGGTCGGTGCTCTTCAGGTTCTGAATAAACGAAACGGCGAGTTCACTTCGAACGACCTGGAACTATTGACTATAATGGCTCACCAAATCGCTGTGGCCATAGAAAACGCCAAATTGTACGGCAGGCTCCAGGAACGTTTTGAGCTTGCTGAAAAAGAACTTTCCACAATTCAGCAGAGATTGATCCGCTCCGAACGCCTTGCGGCGGTCGGAAACCTGGTTCAGGGAATATCGCACGAAATACGTAATCCCATCACCACGATCGGCGGCTTTGCCCAACGTATCAAGAAAGATATGTGTTCCGACAATGAAAAGCTCGCCGGTTACGTGGACATCATTCTCTATGAGGCACAACGCCTCGAAAAAGTTCTCACAGATATTCATGAATTCGCCGAACTGCTTTCAGCGGAGCCGACCCTTTCTGACTTAAACACTATTATGAATAGTTTGAAAGAAAAATTCATTGCAATCTCGCGCGACCAAGGTATCCAGATCCGTGCAAGCATTCCAGACGATCTTCCATGTATAACAATGGACGCGCAGCAGATAGAGTTCGCTTTGTTTAATATAGTTCAAAATTCTGTTGAATCCATGAACGAAGGCGGCATTCTGAGTATCGAGGTCAAAGTCGTTTCCGGCCGGATCGTGATTTCGGTGGCCGATACAGGATGTGGAATCGATGCCGAAAACCTCGACGAAGTCTACGATCCATTTTTTAGTTCAAAGACCAAAGGTGCAGGCCTTGGCTTAACCATGGTCCACCAAATCGTTGTGAACCATTGTGGGCGCATCTCGATTGAAAGTGAGAAAGGGAAAGGCACCACCGTTGTCATCGAGTTGCCCCTTTTCCAGCCCGGTTATTCCGAAAACGGGGACTTCAAGGTGGAAAGTGTGCCGTTGCCCGACTCCATGTCCTGTCCTGTTCTCGAGCCGCTCAACGGGGAAGCTATGCGATGAAAAACAAGCAAAGGTTGAATCTTTCAATTTTACTCATTGTTCTAATAGCCTTAATTGGAGGCTTGGGATACTACTATTACAGTAATAAGAGCACCAGCCCATCAGGGATAACTCCGCCTGCATCTATAATAGAAAAAAGCGGCTACCTCTCGCCCCCGGACCAGGAGCCTATTAGACCTGGATATTCAGAATCCCCGGCTGTGGAAACCGCTGAATCGGGCCATGATCAAAGCGTCCCGTCCGGTTCTCCTTTAAACGGCCAACCCTCATTAGCAACATCCGATACTTCAGAAACAGCGGGGTCTAAAGCTCCTGCGCCCAGTGATGATCGGCGGGAAAGCGGCGTCATAACCGGAACCATTAAACACCCTGGCTCATCGGAGACACTTGGCAACACCCCCCAGGTTTCCACCGAATCCGGACATCTTTATCCTTTTTCTGTGCCTTTTGGAGCTTCCAACCAGCCAAAACCAGGCGATGAAGGTTTCTGTGAAGCCGTTGAATCGGAAATGCGTGAACTATTTTCATACCTCGACAAGAAGAATTATACCAACCCCGATTCAGAGGTCAAGATAAGCGAGCGTTTTAACGAAGTGGCGGCGGCCCTTTCCGCGTCCCCCCCTGCACCGGCCGGAGAAAGTCTTGACCCTATAGTTCTATTTGATAATATATATCATATTTATAGAACATTCAATATTAATGATATTAAAATACTTAAAAATATATTACGCTACGAACGCAACGATCTGGAACTTTATATGCACATTTTATACCGATGGTTTTGTTTTTCGGATCAATGCCCCGAAACTACTTTAATCCGGCCTTCGGAAGAAATTATCTATTTATATGCTGGGTTTTTTGTGAACACCATAGGCGGCCGCGCGATTATGTTCAGGCGCGATCCGCTTTTTAGAATCCTTTTTACTTATTACTGCACTCTGATAATTCACGAAGCCGATAGAGAAAAAAGAAATATTTATGGCATAGACTTAGTTCCGCTTATAGAACCCCTCAAAAAACAAATTGCCTACTATCCACAAATAATTTTCAGGGATCACTATTTATCTGAACTTAATAAAATCAACAATTATTATTTAAGTAATCGTTAAACAAGTCAGGAAGGTATAGATTTTCATAATTGATATGCTATTTGATGGTTTTTAAGCTAAAAGACCGGCGGGATCGATACAACGACCCCTACCGGTCTAATTTATACTTGCGGTCGAATCACAGTAGCCGGGCTAGAGGTCCAGCCAGGAATCTGAATAAAGTGAATGACCGAGAATAACCTTTGCTGTCTTGACATATTTCTTTAGCTCGTCGGACAGCGAATCCATCGCCACTTCCTCGTCATCCATCACTTTGTGAATCTGCTCCACAATATCAGGCCGCTTCCCTCTGGCGATATCAATTAATGTATCGTCGCCGGCGTCTGCAATGCAGGAATACATACCCTTTCTCTCAAGCATCACCATGTAGGTGCGGTTCAGCATTGGGCGCAGGTGATCCGGTGGACCGTTCGAAATGTTTGAAAGTCCGCATGTGGACCTGACACCGGGTGCAATATCCTGGAGCATCTCCTGGAATGCCATCAAGCTGAGGGCCTGTGGTTGCTGAATATTCACCGGGGTTACGATGCCGTCGACGTATATATGTTCGTTGGGAACGCCGGCCTCGTTGGCAGCATAAATAAGCTCCACTGCAAGAGCGGCCCGTTCGTTTTCATCTCGGGGCAAACCGTCCGGTCCCCACATCAGTCCAACAAAATCGGCATCGTATTTCGCCGCAAGGGGAATCATCTTTTCATACCGTTCCGGCCGGCACATGATTGAATTCATCATCGCCCGCCCTTTATGAATAGCCAGTCCAGCTTCCATTGCCTCTATATTGGATGTATCAAGGACCAAAGAAGGAGAATCTCCAATCTCTTCCTGAACGGTTTTCACTACCCATTCCATCAATTCCGGGCCCCCCTTGCGTGCCGGTCCGAGATTGATGTCGATCCAATCCATCCCCTTTTCCTTCTGCCTTTTGGCCTCTGCTACGATCGGGGCAGGATCTCTTTCCTTAAAAGCCTTCCCAATCGCCCGGTTGATTACATTTAAATTCTCTCCGATAAGCAGCATCGCGATACTCCTTCCATCGTTCTGTTTTCATTCGAGTAAACGGCACATTAGCCCATTTCACTGAATTTTCAAGCGGAAAAATCCTTCAGGAATTTGGGTATAAGAGCCGCATCCCTTGGGCCGATAAGGATCTCCCAATCGGGCAAATCTTCCTCCATTTCCCCGCTTATCGCAGCGGCATAACCCGGAATAATAATCTTTTTGTGTGCGACCTTGTCCGCGATTCCGGATTTTTTGACAAAAGCGGCTACCATGTCTCCCGAAAATTTTCCGGCCGCCCACGCAGTCATCACAGAAAGGCCTTCGGTATCCATTATCAGCAACCAGCTGGGCACGCGGCTTCCCTCTATCTCGCCACTGACGATAAAATACGTGAGTGAAAAATTTGTCGTTACGAGGACGGGCGAATTTTCATCTGGAGAACCGATTTCATAAATACCCTCGGTCACAGTCATCGGCCGCTGTGGATCGGTAAAAATATTAAGCCTTATAAGCAACAACGGGAAAAGGCTCTCCCCATTGAAGTCGGAAAGAACCACAAGCGATGAATATTTCGCTATGAGCATCGTCGCTATAGCAGTTTCGACATCCAGGTTGCCGGCCATTTCGCATGGAAACGAAATAATCGGAAACCCAAGCGAGCGGTTGGCTGCCTTGAGCGCTGCACGCCGGATCGACACGTGATCCTCGAAACACTTTTTGGGTTCCCGGGAGCCGGGATCCAGGACCAAATCTTTGATCCCCATCCCGGTCAACTTGTCGATAAGAGAGATCAGTTCGTCGATCCCATCTCCCTTCACAGCCAGAGGAAGAGACAGTTCATTCGCAAGCGCGCCCATTTCTTCCACGTTTTCTGCGGTGGCTGCATACAACAACGGACGCTTGAATACAGAGGCCTGGGCCCCGGCCTTCATAGCCTCCAGGGAATCGCTCATCAGCACAAGGCCGAATTCACTTTCCTCTGCAATCTTTTTGGCCGCAGCGGCAAAAGCCGCAGCATCACCGCTTACATCCTTCAGGGCGACAAGCTCCGGCCTCAGGTTCAAACCCACCCGTTCATACTGATAAGCGTTCCAGTCTTTTAGTTTCTTATCGAGAGCCTCAGGGGCAATGTCCGAAGTGACCATTGCCGCGAGTGCGGTGGGATTGTAAAATGTTTTTTCATGCCTGAACATGACGATTTCACCGCCGATTTTGCAGGCCCTCGCTCCAGCTCCCAGAGCGACCGGGCGGATCGGCGGCGCGGATGCTTCGGCAAGCTTTTCCCTGGCTTCATCCGAAACATATGGGCAGGCATCCAGCTCCGCCTTGCCCGAAGCGAGGTTCATCGCGAATGCAAGGCATGTAGGCACCCCGCATTCACCACAATTTGTCTTGGGCAACATCTTAAAAATTTCTATACCGGTTAATGCCATGGTCTTCTCCTGATCAATAGATATAAATCAATATATGTCCGAGCCCTGCTAATCCACGATAGGATCCAGC
>JAWOBE010000020.1:0-17151 GCA_046498185.1 Desulfatiglandaceae bacterium
CGGGTCGGTTTTATAAAGGACCAGCGCGTGCTCAAGAGGTACAAAGTGCGCCAGTTCCGGGATGAAGTCGCGGCGGTTGCGGCCGTCAGCCCGGAGATAGCGACGGAGGCCCTTGGATTGATCGATGTCGAGTATGAAGAGTTGCCGGCCGTGTTCGATCCCTTCGAGGCCATGAAACGGGATGCGCCGTTGATACACGAAGTGGACGCAAGGGGGAAGCCCGTCAGAAGCAACGTGCTGCCCCTGCCGTGGCGTTTCAAGGAAGGGGATATAGAAGGTGCCAGGGAAAAGTCCGTTTATGTGACGACAGACAGGGTCAGCACCACTTGGGTGAATCAGTGCTGCATGGGAACGAGCGGATGTGTCGCCGAATTTGACAGCAACAAAAATCTTACGCTGTGGAATCAAACGAATGTGATTTTCGGCGATAAGGGTCGGATAACCGAGTATTTCCAGCATATCGGGCTGGGAGGTAAGAAAATCCGGATAATAAACCCTATTGTTGGGGGAAGCTTCGGGACGAAACTCGATACTGACATCTACGAGTTCATCTGCATCCAGCTCGCTCTGGCAACAGGGAAACCAGTGAAGATTCAGTTTACCAGGGAAGAGGAGTTCATGGCTCTGCCTCCGAGGCAGCCTGCGGTGTTTAACATAGAGCAGGGCTGCGACCGGGATGGCAGGCTGACTTTCAGGAAGGTGGAAGCCGTGCTGGACAACGGGGCTTATACGTCCTGGGGGGCCACGACGCCTTCGGTGATGATGATGCCGATGTCTTCGCTGTATCGTGTTCCGAACGTTTCGTTCGAGGCGACCTGCGTTTACACCAACAACATATACTGCCAGGCGATGCGGGGATATGGAAATCCACAGGCCAGCTTCGCGGTGGAAACTTCCATGGACAGCCTGGCCGAAGCCGCGGGTATCGACCCGGCGGAATTTCGGATGATCAACCGGAACCTTCCCGGGGAAATCACGCCGATGAGGCTCAAGATTACCTCCTGCGGCCTCGAGGAGTGCATAGAGTCGGTTCGTTCGAAGCTGGACTGGAACAGCAAGCACGGCAAACGCAACGGCCGCGGAGTCGGCATGGCGTCATTGATCCATGTGGCAGGGGGGGCAAGAGTGTATAAGTCGGATGGCCACGGGATCATGATTAAAGTCGATGATGAAGGTTGCGTCGATGTGCTTGAAAGCGGCACCGATCAGGGACAGGGGTCTCCAACGGTGATCAGTCAGATGGTTGCGGAGGCCCTGGGGTTGCATGCCGAAGACGTGCGGGTGATATTCGGGGATACCGCACTTTCCCTGTGGGACGCCGGAACACACGCGAGCCGGCATACATTCATGGCCGGGAAAGCGGCGTTGATAGCATGTGCCGATGCCAAAAGGCAGATGCGGGAAATCGCGGTTGAACAGATTCCAAAGCTTGTCAACCGCCGTATCAAAAGTCAGAAAAGAAAAGATCCTTCCTTCGTTCCTCCGGATCTGGATTGGAGCCTCGTTGCGGATCCCGAGGCGATGGATATCCGGGACGGTATTATTTTTCCGAAAAGCCAGCCAGACCACCCGGTTTTCCGGATGGACGTCCGCAATGTTTTAAAAGCCGGGCTTCATGTGGGTACGGGCGAAAGCAAAGTCGTCATGGCTGAAGCTTTCTATGACCCGCCGACCGAAATGCTTGACCGTGAGATGAAAGGGAACCTTTCATGCTCCTATGCATTCGGGACCACCGGCGCAGAGGTGGAAGTGGACCGGGAAACGGGGCGGGTCAAGATATTGAACCTGGTGGCGGCGCATGATGTGGGCCGCGCGATTAATCCCTGCCTGCTGCTGGGGCAGGTTTACGGCGCCGTATACACAGGTGTGGGTTATGCCTTGACGGAAGAGATCAAGACGGTGAGAGGGCGCGTGATGAACGGCAATTTCCGCGACTACCAGATTCTAACCGCTAAGGACGTATTTCCGATCGAACCGGTGATCGTCGAAACCGACGACGAAGCGGGTCCTTTCGGTGCAAAAGGCGTCGGGGAGCCCGGCCTGGTGCCGACCGCCCCTGCGATAGCCAATGCAATATACGACGCCATAGGTGTCAGAATCAAGGACCTGCCCATCACTCCGGAAAAGGTGCTGGCTGCAATTAATGAAAGAGATGAATGTTGACGGGTCAAGGATTTTACCGTCCGCACTCTGAACCTGGAGGAACAAATGGATAGATTTTTCCGCCTCGGCTGCGATATCGGAGGTACCTTCACCGATTTTGTATTATTGAACGATACGACCGGTGAAATTGTCATCAACAAATGTCTGACGACTCCGGGGGATCCCTCCGACGCCGTGGAGCAGGGTATCCGGGAGTTGAAATCCGGATGTGAGGACTTCATCGATTCTCTTGACGAAGTGATCCACGGTACGACACTTGTGATCAACTCTATCATCGAACGCAAAGGAGCCAGGACCGGGCTCATTACGACCAAGGGGTTCAGGGACGTGCTGGAACTCGGCCGGGAGATCCGCTATGCTCCCTACGACGTATTCGCAGAGTTCCCGGTCCCTCTGGTACCGAGACGGTTCCGCATGGAGGTGGACGAAAGGATAAGAAGCGATGGCAGTATACTCGTGCCGCTCGACACGTCCGGGGCCCGTGATGTGATCCGGCGTCTTCTTGGCATGGGAGTGGAATCGATGGCCGTGTGCCTGCTCAATTCTTTTGAAAATCCTATCCATGAATTAAAGATAAAGGAGCTTATCGCCGAGGAAGCCCCCGATATTCCGGTGTCGATCTCCTATGAAGTCCTGCCCCAGATCAGGGAATACGAGCGCACGAGCACCACGGTCGCCAACGCTTATGTGAAGCCGCTGACCGGCAGGTACCTGGCGAGGCTTTCCGCGCGCCTCGAGGGGATGGGAAGCACCGGGAAGCTTTTCATCATGCTTTCAAGCGGTGGGATAACATCGGTTGAAACCGCGGCCGAGTTTCCTGTTCGGATCATAGAATCCGGTCCCACGGCGGCTGTCATATCCGGGGAGTATTACGGAAAACTGTTCGGAATTCCGGATATTTTCTGCTTCGATATGGGGGGAACCACGGCCAAATCATGCCTGATTCAACGAGGCTCTGCGGGCGTTGTTCCGACCTTCGAGGTGGGCAGGGTGCAGCGTTTCATGAAGGGAAGCGGGCTAACGATACAGGTGCCGGTGGTGGATTTGATGGAAATCGGCGCCGGCGGAGGTAGCATTGCCAAAGTGAGCAGGTTGGGTACCCTGCAGGTGGGCCCTGAAAGCTCGAGTGCCGATCCCGGCCCGATCTGCTACGGCCGAGGAGGAAAGCAGCCGGGGGTGACCGACGCAGACCTTCTGCTGGGCTACCTGGACCCCGAATATTTCCTTGGCGGAGAGATGAAGCTCGACCCGGAATCGGCCCGTATTGGTATCGAGGAAACAATAGCGAAGCCTCTATCAGTACCTTTCATCCAGGCGGTATGGGGTATACACGATCTGATAAACGAGACCATGGCGGCTGCAGCCAAAACTCATATTGCCGAAAAAGGCGGTAATCCGAAAGTAGTCACCGTCATTGCGTTTGGAGGGGCCGGTCCGGTCCATGCCTACGGCCTGACGAAAAAGTTGGGCGCTCCACGCTTTATAGTTCCTCCGAACGCCGGGGTGGGCTCTGCGCTGGGTTTTTTTACCGCTCCGCGGGCGTTCGATCTTGTCCGCAGCCACAAAGCTCCGCTGATGACGGCTGATTTCGCGGAGATCGAAAAGATTTTCGAGGCCATGGAAGCCGAAGGAACCAAGACTCTTTCAGCAGGGGGTATAGAGGGGAATGTCTGTTTCGAGCGCTCGGTGGATGTGAGATTCGTCGGGCAGGGAAGCGAAACGAACATCCCGGTGCCGGAAAGCGATTTTACCGAAACCGATCCTGTTACGATCCGTGCCCGATTCGACGAAATATACGAGAAACTCTACGGCCGTACTTACCCGGAGTCGCCGGTTGAGTTCATAAATTTCCGGGTCAGGGCGAGCCTGCCGAAACGACTCCTGGAGTTGCCGAAGAAAAAAAATACCGGCCTGTCTGTTGGAGAAGCCGTTAAAGGAGAGCGGAAGGCTTACTGCCCGCTTGAAGGTGATTTCATCGGCTACACTGTATATGACCGTTACAAGCTGGGGCCGGGAGCCGAGTTTCACGGGCCGGCCATCATTGAAGAACGCGAATCGACGGTGATCGTTGGAGCCGACGCGGCGGCATCGGTGGATGAATATGGATTTGTTTGGGTGGAACTGGGCGTCTGAAACAGGTGCCGGAAATCATTAGGGAGGAAGAAATGGCGGATAAATTCGATCCGATAACTCTGGAGATCCTCTGGCGGAGGTTGATTTCCATCGTCGATGAAGCTGATGGTGCCGTGGCCCGGACTGCTTTTTCGAGCCTTCTGCGCGACGCTCACGACTATACGTGTATGTTCACGGACCGGACCGGCAGGGAACTTGCGCAGGGCACGTTCGCCACCCCCGGACAGTCGGGGGCCATGGCTCTGGGAATCAAGCGCCTGGCGGCCGGGATGCCGGCCGGGAGTCTGCATCCCGGCGATGTGTTTATTACCAACGATCCATGGGCACTCGCCGGACATTTGAACGACGTGTGTGTTATGAGTCCGATATTTTATCGGGGTGAGGTGGCGGCATACACCGCGTGTGTGTTTCATCACAGTGATATCGGCGGTAGAGTGTCTTCGGATAATCAGGACGTGTTCGAGGACGGCCTTTTTATTCCGCTGGTGAAGCTCTATGACGCCGGCGTGCCCGACCAGGCTGTATTCGATATGATCCGGTGGAACGTGCGCACTCCCGATGAAGTGATCGGGGATATACGCTCCCAGATAGCCGCGAACCATGTGTGCTCGGAAAAAGTCGTACAGATGCTTACGGAGTATAATATGGAAAACCTGGACGCGCTCGCCGATGAGATCATTTCTCGGACCGAGGCCAGCATGCGTGGTGCTATCGAAGCGGTGCCGGACGGCGTCTACCGTGCCGAGGGCGTCATCGAGCAGATGGAAGGTAAGGATGATGTTGTGATCAAGGCGGCCGTGAATGTGGATGGGAGCGACATCGTGGTGGACCTGGACGGCTCTTCTCCACAGGTGGACTGGGGAGGGAACGTCGTTCTTAATTTTTCATATGCATATGTCTTTATGGCCATCAAGAGCATGTTTGATCCGGAGATCCCGAACAATGACGGATGTGCGGCGCCGATAACCCTAAAGGCTCCCGAAGGTTCGGTTGTGAATTGCCGTTTCCCCGCCGCTGTGGCGGCCAGGATGCAGATCGGTCATTTTTTGACCGAGATACTTTATCGAGCGATGGCCGATGCGATGCCCGATCGCGTGATAGCGGCAAGCGGAGGCACCCCGGCGACCATGAACGTTTTTTACGGCAGGCGCGGTGACGGAACGCCGTGGCACAGCGTGATCATAAGAGGGGGCGGTATGGGCGCAGGCTCCACCAACGACGGTTACTACGACTATATATTTCCCGCAAACGGCGCTAATACCCCGGTGGAGATCTTTGAGAGCGACACTCCGCTGATCGTCGAAAAGCGAGAATTGATTCCGGACTCGGGCGGCCCGGGAAAAATGAAGGGCGGACTAGGGCGGCGCGTTGTTTTCCGGGTGCCGGACGACGAATACGCACCGTTCCCGCCGGTGAATCTGGGGATACAGTCCGGCCGGTTCCGCTACCCGCCGGAGGGCCTCTTTGGAGGTAAACCGGGGGCAAAGGCACGGTTCACCATTAATGGAAAACAGGGTAATCCCTACGGTCTTACGAGGCTTGCGCCCGGTGATGTGGTTGTCATGGATGCTGCAGGAGGCGGCGGCTACGGTGATCCGCGCGAGAGGGACAGAGAAATGCTTGCCGAGGACGTGCTGCAGGGTTATGTGACCGTTGAAGGCGCTGCCCGTGATTACGGGGTCGATATCGAACGTTGAGCCTGAACTTTTTCGACCCCGATACCGATCCCGACGCCGATAACAAAATGGCAATCCTTTCATCCCCGGTAGATGGGTTTTGGAAAAGGGAGACAAAAACATGAATCAGAGAGAAAAACTTTATCCGAAGTTCATGAATCCCCTGTTGCACAAGATTTCGCGGCCCATGCCCGAAGAACTTGCGGTTATCGGCGCAGGCACTATAGGTCCGGACATCGGCTACTATCTAAAGAGTGCACTTCCCGGCAGCACGCTTTATCTGGTGGATGTGGCCGAGGAGCCCTTGAAGAAGGCCGAAAATCGTCTGGAGGGGTATATCCGGAAGGCCGTGGATCGCGGAAAAATGAGCAAAGACCAAGCCGGGGCCGTGAGGGAAGGCATAATTTACACCACCGAATACCGGCGGATAGCCGATTGCGGTTTGGTGATCGAGGCCGCCACAGAAAACATCCCGCTGAAAAGAAGCATCTTCGAACAGGTGGAGGAGATCGTTGAATCGGACGCGATTATTACTTCCAACACGAGTTCGATTCCGGCGGACCGTATTTTCTCCGCGATGAAGCGGCCCGGGCGCAGCACGGTCACCCATTTTTTCGCACCTGCCTGGCGCAGCCTGCCTGTGGAAATTATCAGGTGGGACGGGGCGGACCAGGAAATGCTCGACTATCTGTGCCGTTTTTTTGCGGCCACCGGCAAAGCGCCGATAATGACCGGGAATGCAGTCTGCTTCATGCTTGACCGAATATTCGATAACTGGTGCAACGAGGCCGCGTTTCTACTTGATCGGGCCACGGCGTCGGTAGTGGATAAGACGGCGGAGGCGTTCGTGTTTGCAGGCCCGTTTTTCGTGTTGAACATGGCCAACGGCAACCCCATTATCATCGAGACCAACACCCTGCAGATGGAGGAAGGTGATCATTACAGACCTGCTGAAATCCTTCGTTCGGTGGAAAGGTGGAAAACCCACCGGCCCGGCGCCCATGTGGAGGTTCCGGAGGCTTTGAGCGCGGCGGTGAGGGATCGGCTTCTCGGCATTCTTTTTTCCCAGGCCTTCGATATCGTAGACAGGGGGATCGGCCTTGCGGAGGATCTGAATTTCGGCTGTGAAGCTGCGCTGGGTTTCAGAGCGGGACCGTTTGACGTCATGAGGCAGTTGGGGGAAAGCGAAACCCTACGGATAATGGAGAGGTTTGAATCCGATCGGCCGGGTTTTCCGAAGCCCTCGAGGCCTGTTTCCGAATACCTGGATTTCAGGCGTTTCGTGCTCGCGGATCGGGTCGATGATGTGGTGGTTTTGACGATTCGCAGACCCCAGGCTATGAATGCACTGAACGACGAGGTCAATGATGAAATCCTTGCGGTGCTGGAGTCTTTTTCGGCCGATCCCTCCGTAAAGGGCTTTGTGATCACCGGCTATGGGCTTTCCGCCTTTTGTGCAGGGGCCGACATAGGGCGTTTCCCGTCCATGTTGGGAGATGCGGCGGCATCCGCGGACTATGCGAGGGCTTGCGCCAGGGTTCAGCGGTTTATCGACAACAGCGAAAAACCGGTGGTCGCCGCGGTGAACGGCGTTGCACTCGGTGGCGGGCTTGAGCTGGCGATTCGGTGCCACGGAATCGTTGCTGTTTCCGGTGCGAGGTTCCAGTTCCCGGAAATCACATTGGGGATACTTCCAGGGATCGGGGGGTGCGCCGTGCCTTACAGGAAATGGCCGGAGGGCGCTTCGGTATTTCATCGAATGCTTACGGCGGGGAAATCCCTTTCGGCCGAGGAAGCGCGGAAGATAGGAATGGTGGAATCCGTGGCGGATTCTTTCGACGGTTTGATCGCCGAAGCTGTTAAAGACGTCGATCGTCTTGAAGGGAATATAAGGCGAATAACCGATCGTCCGGTGGAGATCCCAGCGGTTGAGGTTCCGGAGGAGCCGAAGGCCGGGGGGCTTGTATTGAGCCGGGAGGCCGTTGAGATCGTCAGGGAAACGATTGAGGCGTGTGCTTCTGCGGGGTCTTTTGAAGAGTCGCTGGAGGCCGGTTACAGGGGATTCGGGAAAATTGCGTGCACCGAAGCCGCCGCGGAAGGTATAGAGGCGTTTCTCGAGAAACGAAGGCCGGAATACAAAAAGTAGCGATGGAAAGGTCGGTTTTATGGCCGATAAGGCGGGGTTGATACTTTTTACGAAACCGTCATTATTTGAATTGAAAAGTGAAACTGCAAGGAGGAAGAACGGATGGCTAAAACACTTTTTGAATGGGATTATTCATCATATCCCGGGGCGGCCAGGTACCCTCACCTGTTCAAACCGATCCAGATCGGGAACTTGCTGGTACCGAACAGAATAAAATATGCCGCGACCGAAGACAATTTGAACGAACACACCGGTTTTATCACCGATGCCGACGTGGAATACATGCGGAGGCGTGCCGAGGGCGTCGTGGGCGGGCTCTGTTTTATGCAGGGCGTCTATATGGACCCAGCCCGAAAGGGTCAGGGCTATGTCGGCCAAGCCGCATCCTGGGACGATAAATTCATCCCCGGCTTGAAGCAAATCGCCGATGCGATACACAGCGAGCGCGCAGTCGCCGGCTTCCAGCTGATGGACTGCGGCAGGGTCGGCGCCGTCGAAGTCGAGCGAGGCCACGGACCGTCCGCGGTTCCCCAGCGTCTGCGGATTTTCAAACCGATGGACGAGATGACGAATGCGGAAGTCAAGGAAATGATCCAACAGCACATAGATTCCGCTCGGCGTGGTGTGGAAGCCGGTTTCGATATAATGGAAATTTCCGGCATTGTGGGCTACCTGATCAGCAATTTCCTGTCCAGTTACACGAACCGCAGGACCGATGAATACGGCGGCGACATCCGCGGCAGGTGCCAGGCAATGGTTGAAATCATACAGGGAGTCAAAGAAGTATGCGGGCCTGATATTCCGGTGGGGATCAGGCTTTGTTCCGAGGAGCTGCTGAACGATGTCCGCGGAAACACCCCGGAAGAATCGATGATCACCTATCAGGTGGCTGAAGAGGCCGGCGCCGACTATATCAGCTGCACGCTGGGATGGCAGGAATCCATTTATCCGGTGATCAGCCGCGATATCCCGCAGGGTCACTGGCTGCATCTGGCCAAGCGGGCGAAAGAGCATGTTAAGATTCCCATCCAGATGGCCTATCGCCTGTTTACTCCGGACCGGCCGGACGCGGCGATCGAGCGGGGAGAGCTCGATATCTGGGAAATGTGCCGGTCCATGATTGCGGATCCACAAATGCCCAAGAAGGTGTTGGAGGGCCGGGAAGATGAAATAAGGCATTGCGTGGCATGCAATTTGTGCCTGGCGAGGTTGTTCCGTGATGCGCCGATGACTTGCTACATCAATCCCACCTGTGCACATGAACACGATGAAAAATTTTTCCCGCAGAAAGTGACGGACGGCGAAGAAAAAACCGTTATGATCGTCGGGGCAGGCCCCGCCGGTCTCGAATGCGCCTACGTGGCCGCCCAGAGGGGGCACGAAGTTCATGTATATGACAAACGGGAAGAGCTGGGTGGAACGCTGCTTGAAGCCTCGAAGGCGCCTTACGGAGACGAAGAGCTTTTGACCTGCACGGCTTACCAGAAAAAAATGTGTGAGAAATACGGGGTGGAATTTCATCTGGGAACCGAAGTGACCCCTGAACTGGTAGAGGAAGAGTTTCCGGACACCGTGGTTCTTGCCACGGGGCCGGTCTACGAACCGCCTGCGGCGGGCGGCGACAGGGATAACATCGTGAACGTGCTCGATGTGCTTCGGGGTGATGCCACTGTGGGCGAGCGGGTGGTTGTCTGGGGGAACAGAAAGCCCGGCATAGGTGCTGCGCTCAAACTTGCCAAGGAAGGAAAGAAAGTAACGTTGGTGGGAAAAGAGAGGACGGCAGGTTTCGATGTAAATCCGTCGTTCAAATGGAGATACATGATTTACCTCAGGCAGAACGGAGTGAAAGTATACAACGACTGCGACATCGTAGAGGTGGACGACGGCGGAGTGGTCGTGAAAACTTACGATGGATATAATATTCCCGTAGCATGTGACAGCGTTGTTGTGTCCGATAGGAAGGCCAATGAAGAGCTCAAACAGGCCGTTCAGGGTGAAGGCATCGAGATGTTCGTGATTGGGGATGCACTTGTGCCCCGAAATCTTTCGAGCGCTGTTCACGACGGATATCGAATCGGTCTCAGGATTTAATTTTTTAAAGGAACAAGAAATCAGGAGGAAAAACATGCCTGTCAACGCAGAAAAGGAGATCAGCAAGCTCTGGAGGAACCTTCACGCCGCCCAGGGTGAAATCATAAGGATGTATTACCGGATGCGGGAAGTCGCCCTGGCGGTTGCCCCCTCGGGGACAGATCCGATGGAGGTGGGGCTCAAGGCCGCGGAGATGCTGGGGAAAGATATGGGGAAAAATCTGATTCCACGGCTCAACTGGCTCAAAGGGGAAGAAGGGTTTTTGATGCAGCTCGGCGGCGCGCTTGCCGGCCTCTGGAACACCGAGGGCGGTATCGCCGGTGTGGAACAGGGTGAGAAGCCCGGCGAGGTTTTTATCCGGTGTACCAGGTGCCCCTGGCCCGGCACTGCGAAGGATTTCGAAGTTTCCATGGAAGAGGTGGCCCTGAGTCGTGAGCGCATGTTCCAGGCGATGCTGGAGGATATCAGCGTTTTTTTCAATATACCGCTCAAGCTTGAGATGCTCAAAGCTATACCAAGGGGACATGGGTCATACTTGATGAGGCTTTCGAAGGCCGCTTAGATACGGCAGCTTAATGACCCTTTATAAATTGACGCTCATCGAAGCGCCTGCAGGTCGGAAATCGCAGGCATCGAAAGAAAGAGGAGTGAAGCATGGCTGCGCAGATAGATTACGAAAAGTGCACAATGTGCGGTGGTAAGAGTGAACCCCTATGCGTTGAAGTCTGCCCGGACTCCGCAATAAGGGTTCAGGACGGAAGAGTCGTCGTGACGGAATTCATTTGCGAGGATTGCAATGAATGCGGGTGTGTCTGCCCGGATGATGCGATCCGTGTGCCGCTGGAAAAAGTTACCTTTTAAAGAAGGTAAATCAGCCCTTTAAATGAAGCAGGCTGTCAGGCATATTCTTTCCGACAGCTAAAGGCTAAGGGCGAACAGCTAAAAGCTAAAAGCTATCAGCTGTCTCCATATTTTCACGATGACGGGAGCATGCTATGAAAACAAATAAAATAGATCATATTTGTATAGCGGTGAAGAATCTCGAAGAGGCGAAAAAGGTTTGGGAACCGGTCCTCGGGAAAAGCGGTCCGGATGATGCCTATCTCGATGAGCCTGAAAAAATAAATGTAGCGCGATATTGGATAGGAGGAGTCGGGTTCGAATTGATGGAATCGACCACCCCGGATGGTGACGTCGCCAAGTTCATAGAAAAGCGCGGCGAAGGAGTCATGTTGATCAGTTTCAATGTGGATGACACCAGGGAGGCGGTTTCCGAAATGCAGGACAAAGGGTATCCTTTCATCCCTGATTCACGGGGAGAAATCGCCAGGCCGTTCCGGGATTGCGAGTTCGCTTTCCTGCATCCGAAGAAAATGAACGGCGTCCTTCTTGAGTTGATAGATTATAAGTGGAAAGAGTTGGAATCGAAGGCGGACACGGATGGCTAAGCCCCGAATATATGAGGTTTATCTCGTATATGTGGATGAGGAGAAATGCGACGGGTGCGGTGAGTGCGTCATTTTTTGTCCGGTGAATGTCTTCGACCTTACCCATAAAGCTATTCCGGTCCGTGCCCACGACTGTCTCGGCTGCCGGACTTGTGAGGCGGTCTGCAAGTCGAAGGCGGTTATAATTACCGAAATTTAATGACGTCGTAAAAAGCCGGGACAACCATGTCCGTCGGCGTCGGGATCGGTATCGGCGTTGGCATCGGAACTTGACCGGCGGCCTTTTCGACCCCGATCCCGACGCCGATAAGGTGGGGATGGTAGGTTTTAGGAACTCATCAAATTTGAATAGAGGGAGATATGAACGACGCTGTTTTGATCGTCGGGGGGGGTGTTGCGGGCATCAACTGTGCGCTGAATGCCGCTGATTACGGGGCAAAGGTCTATCTTGTCGATGACACTCCGAGTATCGGCGGTATGATGGCAAGGCTGGACAAGACCTTTCCTACCAACGATTGCTCCATCTGCATAGAAGCCCCGCAGATGTACGAGGTGGACAACCATCCGAATATCGAGATTCTGACGAACACCGACGTCAAGAAAGTTAAGAAGACCGGCGACGGGTTCCAGGTTCGGCTGCAGAGCAGGGCCAGGTTTGTAGATGAAGAGAAATGCACCGGTTGCGGCGCCTGTATCGAGGCCTGCCCTGTAAGTGTGCCGGACGAAATGGATGGCAAGATCGGCGGCACGAGGAAATTGATCTCGATGCCTTTCCCCCAGGCTGTACCCAACAAGGTATATATTGATCCTGACTGCCGTTATGGCAGGATGCGCGAGCAGGGGGCATGTGTCGGGGGCTGTGTCGTGGATTGCAGCCAGTGCCGGGAATGCCCGATCGCGCTGTGCGTTCTGGCGTGCGGGAAGGAGGGAAAGGATGCGGTCTGTCTCTGGCAGGCTAATAAAAACAGAACACTGAATGTGGGCTCAATTGTAGTCGCGACCGGAATAGAGCATGCTTCGATTTCTGACGGCCTTTACGGCTTCGGAAGGTTTGAGAACGTCATAACAAATTTGCATTTCGAAAGGTTGATGAACGCCGGCGGACCGACGGCGGGCCAGATAGTGCGTCCTTCGGATGGTGCCCATGCTCGCAGGATAGGTTGGATACAATGCGCGGGAAGGGGGCTTGTACGCGGGTTGCCTTATTGTTCGAAGGTTTGCTGCATGATAGCCGCGAAACAGACAATCATTGCCAAGGAACACGATGAATCCGTTGAGGCTTTTATTTTTTATAACGATTTGAAAGCTTATGGAAAAGGTTTCTGGTCCTTTTACCGAAAGGCCGTGGAAAGCGGTGTCCATTATATGCGTGCAAGACCCTGGGATGTTTCGGAAGACGCCCGGAGCAAGGATCTGCGGGTACGCTACGAAAATTTGGATACCGGCATGCCTGAAGAGGAGACTGTGGACCTTCTGGTGTTGTCCACCGGGCTTGTACCTGCCGGGGGTAACCGC
The DNA here is from genome assembly GCA_046498185.1 of Desulfatiglandaceae bacterium. Classification (GTDB taxonomy): domain Bacteria; phylum Desulfobacterota; class DSM-4660; order Desulfatiglandales; family Desulfatiglandaceae; genus CAYXDR01. The sequence goes on from JAWOBE010000020.1 coordinate 13,173, forward strand.
AGGCTGGCGAAAACACTGGGAATTGAACTGGATGACCTGGGATTTTTCAAGGAACCGGATCCTGTGCGAAAGCCACTGGCATCGGGGGCGGAAAGGATTTATTTATGCGGGGGCGCCACCGGACCCATCGATATTTCCGAATCGGTGGTTCAGGCTTCGGCTGCCGCAATGATGGCGGTCACGGGAAGGTAGTGAGGAAGATTCGATGAGCGAAGAGGTACGGATAGGTGTGTTTGTTTGCGACTGCGGCTCCAATATCGCAGCAGTTGTTAATGTTCCAGATGTGGTTGAATACGCGGGGAATCTTCCCGGTGTCGTTTTCGCCGATGAAGGGAAGTGGTCCTGCTCGGTGGATGCGCTGTCCGCCATGCAGGATTCGATAAAAGAACATCGGATAAACCGGGTGGTGATTGCGTCGTGCACGCCGAGGACGCATGAGCCGTTGTTTAAAAGGACGGTGAAGGAGGCCGGCCTTAACCCTTATCTGCTTGAATTCGTGAGTATAAGAGAGCAGGTTTCCTGGGTGCACATGCATGCGCCGGACGCAGCGACGGCGAAGGCGAAAGACCTGGTCAAGATGGGGGTTGCAAAGGCGGCTCTTCTGGAAGAGGGAGAAGAAATACGCCTGCCGGTAGGAACCGACTGCCTTGTTGTCGGAGGGGGAATGTCTGGAATGACGGCCGCGCTTAATGTGGCAGCCCAGGGTTTCAACGCGGTGATCGTCGAAAAGGAAGCGGAGCTTGGAGGCTTGTTGAACCGGCTGGCCTCGGTGCATTATGGGCATGAAACGATAGAAGCCCGGGAACTTGTTGACGAAACCAGGGCAAAGATCGCGGCTGAACCCCTGATTTCCGTTTATACGGGCGCGAACATTGAATCGGTCGAGGGATATATCGGCAATTACACCGTAAAAGTATCGACGAACGGTTCATCGGAGGAATTCGGCGTGTCCACGGTGATTGTGGCGACCGGTATGCGGGAATCAGCGCCCGAGGGCCTTTTCCTGTACCATGAGGACCCCCGGGTGAAAACCCAGATCGAACTGGAGGGAATGCTGAGAGAAGAGGGCTTGGGCGATCCGGGCTCTGTTGTGATGATCAACTGCGTGAATTCGAAAAATGAGAGCCACGGATGCTGCAACATAGGGTGCTCGGTTTCGGTTAAAAACGCGATAGCCATAAAGAAACAGTCGCCGGGTACCCAAGTGACCATTCTTTACCGTGACCTGAGCTTGGTTAAAGAAGAACACTTTCAGATGGAAGAAGCCAGGGCACACGGAGTCCGTTTCATGCGTTTTGCGGACGATATCTACCCGGAAGTGACCAACGGCCGGGAAGCATTGACGGTTCGCTTGCATGATGTTCTGCTGGACAGGGATTTCGATCTGCCGTGCGATCTTCTGGTTCTTACCACCGGGTACGCCGGCGATGAAACGGTAAATGAAATCAAGGGGCTTTTGAAGGTTTCCTGCGATGCCGACGGCTTTTTCCAGGAGCGGCATATCAAGCTGGGCCCCCTGGATTTCCCGACAAGCGGCATAAGCCTCTGCGGATGCGCCAGGTCTCCCAAGACATTGAAGGAAAGCTGCGAGGAAGCGGTGGGGGCGGCGATGCGTGCCTCGATCCCCATGAAAAACGGATTTATCGAGGCGGAAGGGATCGTTGCGGAAATAGACCGGAGCTTGTGCAATGACTGCGGGCTGTGCTGGAAACGCTGCCCGTACAGCGCGATCGAACTGGACGAAGAGAAGCACCCGCGGGTGATAAAGGCTTTATGCAAAGGTTGCGGTCTGTGTGCGGCGGATTGTCCCAAGGAATGCATAACGATTGTCCACTACAGCGATGAACAGATTTTTGCGCAAATAGAGGCCGCTCTTGAAGAGTCCCCCGCGGAGAAGATTATCGCGTTCGTATGCCACTGGTGCGCCCTCGGAGGTGTTGACATGGCCGGGGTCAGCCGACTCCAGTACCCGACGAATGCGAGATTGATCCGGGTGATGTGCTCGGCGCGGGTTTCGATAAAGATGATAAAGCACGCTTTTGAGCTTGGGGCCGCAGGCGTTCTGGTGGCCGGATGCGAGTTCCCGACATGCCACTACATCTCCGGAAATTATGCGGCCGAAACGAGGCTCAAGCGTGCGAAAAAAATTCTGGCTAAAAACGGCTTCGATCCGGAAAAGCTTTGGAATGTCTGGTGTTCGGCAGCCGACGGTCCCAAGTTCGCAGCGACGATGAGAGACATGGTCCGGGAGCTGGGGCTGGGAGAAGGAGGGAACTGAAATATGGATGTTGCGACTCGTTCCGCCGAGCGTCTTATTTGGGATGTAGAAATGTTCCGAAGCTGCGAGCAATGCGGCCTTTGCAGTTCGGCCTGCCCCTTGACAGGCATGGACGGATTCAACATCAGAAGGATTCTTAAATACGTGGAGCTGGGGCTCGTTGCGGAAATCGCCGACACCAAACTGCCGTGGACATGCACCACCTGCGCCAGGTGCGAGGGTGTGTGTCCGAACGGAATCGCGGTGCTGGAGATCATACGTCCGCTGCGGGCGATTGGCCCCGGGGAGTTTGTTCCCGAATCAGCCCCGTGTGCAGCTGCTTGCCCGGCGGGAATAGATGTGCCGGGTTACGTCCGATTGATCGCAGCAGGGGATCCTTCAGCCGCCCTTTCGGTGATAGCGGAAAGCGTCCCTTTCCCCGGCGTGCTGGGCCGTGTCTGCACCCACCCTTGCGAGTCGGAATGCCGCAGGGGCGAGGTAAACCAGGCTGTTTCGATTTGCGCGCTCAAGAGATTCGCCGCCGACCAGGGCGGTGAGGGTCCGCCGATTCATCGTCCCGGGGCTGATACCGGAAGAAGTGTCGCGATTGTCGGGTCGGGGCCTGCAGGGCTTACCGCAGCCTGGTTTTTGCGCAGGAAGGGGCATAAGGTAACGGTTTTCGAGGCCAGGGAGAAGCCCGGCGGGATGTTACGCTATGGGATTCCCGCCTACCGGTTGCCGGATGATGTTTTGGAACGTGAGATCAACGGCGTGGTGGCGCTCGGGGTGGAATTGAAGACCGGGATGAGGTTGGGAGAAAATATCGACCTTGAAAGGCTGAAGAAAGATTATGATGCGGTGCTGGTTGCGGTGGGGCTCTGGCTCAGCCGGAGGTTGCCGCTTGAAGGTGCTGAGCTTGACGGTGTATCATGGGGGCTCGAGTTTTTGATTTCGGCCCGTGAAGGGGGTGCCCCGGAAACCGGGCAAAATCTTGTCGTTGTTGGAGGAGGTAATGTGGCTGTGGATGTGGCGTTGACCGCCCTTCGCCTGGGAGCGAGGCGGGTCACGATGGCATGCCTTGAGAGTTTGAACGAGATGCCGGCCAGCCCCCGAGAAATCGAAATCGCTGTTGAAGAGGGAGTGGCGTTGCTTCCTTCATGGGGACCGCGCAGGATTTGTGGAGATAATGGCCGGGTTTCGAGTGTTGAGCTTGTACGGTGTACATCGGTTTTTGATGAAAGCGGGTCGTTTTGCCCGATGTTCGGGGAGGAGACCCGGGAAATCCCGGTGGATCAAGTGATCCTGGCGGTGGGACAGCAGGGCGATATGTCGTTTGCGGCCAATGATCGAGATTTGGTAACCGCAGGGGGCCTTATTGCGGCCGATAAAATGAGTTTTAAATCCGGGTTGGATGGAGTGTTCGCAGCAGGGGACGCTGTTTCGGGCCCTGGAACCGTTGTAGAAGCTGTTTCGGCGGGCAAACGGGCCGGCGCGGAAATTGACCGTTTTCTGGGCGGAGACGGAATCCTGGAACCGTCTGTTATGCGAGAACCCCCAGGGCTGTCCTATGACGGAAAACGGGAGGAGGGGTTCGCGGATCGGCCCCGGGAACAACAGCCCGCCTGTCCTTTGGAAGAACGAAGAAAAACCTTCGTCGAGGTCGACGGTTGTTTTTCCGCTGAACAAGCCGTCAAGGAGGCGTCCCGATGCCTCCAGTGCGAC
>JAWOBE010000078.1:0-11440 GCA_046498185.1 Desulfatiglandaceae bacterium
AGTCAGATAACCGCCCCAATCGTCAGTGCGGACAAATAAAGCCATCGGGCCAGCGCAAGTTGTAAAGATGCCGCAACCATTCAATTTTAGAGCTGAATCTGTTTTCAAATCTCATCAGGTCGCGGGGGTAATCTTTTTCCATACCTCAGCTACATATTATGGTCACTGGAGTCAAGGGCATACCCCCGTAATTAAATTAGCTATAAAAATCGGAATATGTCAAAGCTCTTTATTTTACATTTTTAATGAATATATATAATGATCTATATTAAGGATAATAATGATTTTTTTATTAACTTTTGATAACAGATTATTCAATAATTTAAGAAAGATGGTTTCAGAAAGGAGAATATTTAATGCCAATAGTATCAGTAAAGGGTTTTTTTGATACTCATGTACACACTGGCCCGGCACCTTTTCGGCGTTTAGGAGATACAATTGAAATCGCTCGTTTGTGCGCAAAAGAGGGGATGGCTGGAATTGTGGTGAAAAGCCATTTTGAAGCAACAATCTCGAAATGCTATCATGCTCGCAAAGAAGTTCCTGATTTAAAAATTATTCCTAGTATTACTTTAAACAGGGGTGTTGGTGGAATGAATCCAGCCGCAGTAGAACAAAGTCTCTCTCAAGGTGCTAAAGTGATTTGGCTCCCAACAATAGATGCTGCAAATCATATCTCTTACTTTGGTGCTGGTGGCTCATTCGGAAATGTTGCAGAAGGTAGTTATCAGTCGATGAAGACAAGGAAAGCCAGGGGAAATTACACAGTTTTAAAAAACGGAAAGCTCCTTGAGGAGATCAAAGAAATAGTTGACCTTAGCATAGCCTTTCAAGCAGTACTAGCAACAGGGCATATTAATAGAGAAGAAATTTTCGCGATTGTTGAATATGCTATTAGTAAAAATCATAATAAAGTTGTTATTACACATCCAGAAATGTATGTTCCAAATTTAGACATTCAAAGCCAGATAGAACTATCCAAGCTAGGATGTTACATGGAATATTGCGCAATTAATTGTTTTCCTGTATTTCATTGCGTATCGCTGGAAGAACTCAAGGAAATGATTGAAGCAGTAACTCCTAGTAGAGCTATTTTGGCAACAGATTCAGGCCAACCTTTCAGCCCAAATACTCCCGAATTATTTAGAATTTTTGTGCAGATGCTTTATGAAAAGGGACTCGATTCAAAATCCATTGCCCAAATGGCCATAAAAAATCCGGCTTCGTTGTTAGGGTTTTCCCCTGAGGCAGATGCAATTAATTTTAAAATTGATTTACTGGATCAAATGGAATCCTGATAATAGCAGTGTTTATATATTTTAAAAGAATATCTATTGATATTAAAAATATAAATAAATAAATAGATATAGATTGATATATAAATTCAAACAATTTTTTATATTTTTGAAAAATAATAAAAACGGGGGAATGCACTTCCTTCCAGTAGCTACTACCTATATTGGTTGGGATCCTTGTCAAGAGAATCAAAGTTTCGGTTGTCGGCGTCAGCTAAGAAATCAAATGCCGGTCCTTTGAGTGTTGCAGCCAGTGGCGGATCTACCATCATAGCCTGCTGTACAAGGCTGTAGAACAATTTGCCTCTAGAAGTAGAGGTCAGGCGGTTGAAACGAAACGTGAATTCACCAAGGTAGTAAACCAAGTGCGACGGTCGAACAGCGCCTTGGTAGGTACTCAACAGCCAGCGCTTGAGTAGGGAAGCGATAAGATGTGCAAGCTTTAGTTCCTTTGGGGGTATCATGACATGCTCAAAGCCATTACTAGGCAAAGTCAGATAACCGCCCCAATCGTCAGTGCGGACAAATAAAGCCATCGGGCCAGCGCAAGTTGTAAAGATGCCGCAACCATTCAATTTTAGAGCTGAATCTGTTTTCAAATCTCATCAGGTCGCGGGGTTAATCTTTTTCCATACCTCAACTACATATTATGGTCACTGGAGCCAAGTGCATACCTCCGTAGTTAAATTAATAGAATGCTGCCATGTTGGTTCCTTTTTTGTGATATATGTTTTTTTCTATTAATCCTTATCAAAGAATGAGAGGAACCAACATGGTATTTAAGATGCCATCATCCTTCAATCACCCAATACTTCATAAAGTTCTGCAACCTTTTTCCCAGCCTCGGCTGACTTCATGAGTTCATCACCTGAAAAATATTTGGGTTCAACCCCCCTGCTGGCAAATTTTTCCTGGAGTTCCTTCTTTTCCAGAACCTTCGCCAATACTTTAGACAACGTTTGTTGTGCTTCATCAGGGGCATCAGCGTGGAGAAAAAAACCAAACATCACGGAAGAAGCATATTCATATCCCATCTGGAGCGGTGTTTTTAGATGCGGATATTTGGGCAAAGTTCCATCACTTAAAATACACAGAGGGACGAGTTTCCCGGCCATCGCTGCAACATCCGCCGGACTTCCGTTTCCACCCTCGACGAGATCGACATGCCCTCCCATGATTGCTGCAGCAGCAGGGGCGCCGCCATTAAACAAGGTGACATTGACATTTAGATTTTCTTTTTTCATGATATATTTAAAAACATAGGCGGTATCTGTCGATCCACCGCTTCCGAATTTTAATTTGCCAGGATTTTCTCTCGCATACGAGATTAGCTCGCCAAAGGTTTTGTACGGCGCATCCGGCCTGGCAAAGAGAATCCGTTCGCTTTTTAGGAAACCACCGACGGGTTTGAATTGATCCGTGTCGATCGCTTCCCTGCCTTGAAATACAGGGGAATTAGAACGATTGTTGTGAGCACCAGAATAAAATAGGCTGACAACATCGGGTCGAACAATTTTATAGTATTCTGCTTTTCCCCCTTCGCAGGGGCTAAAATGACAAGAATACCGAACAGAACCAGGCAGATTGAAATAATCCTCGGGAAAACACTGCTCTCGAAAGATTCGACCTGGTAAGGTGCCAGGAAAAATAAGCTCAATCCTAATGCCACAATAGTTGAGCCTGAAATTTGATAGCGGGTCACTGCCTGCCTCGCCTTGTTATCTTGCCAGATTAGAAATTTTCATAAACAGCAAAATACCCCCAATCATCGCACCTGATATGGCATCCGTACTTCCAGTGCCTGCACCGGGCAATCGATTTCGCAGGGTAGACAATACCAGCAAGTTCGATTCAGCTCGAAGGACCGGCCGCAACTCAGACATCTCTCTGCCTCTCTGCGAGCTTCCATCGAGGACAGGGAAACTCCCAGCTCATTTTTTAAAGACCAGGACTCAGGCTTTGCGACCGGCAGGGGACATCTGGCCCCTCCGGTGGCCCGCTCAGGCAGAGACTCGTAGGATTGAATCATGCCATGATTTTCGTAATAATCCCTGGCATAAGTGGTGTCCAGGCCGATCAGATGCCTGTGGGTCGAAATTGCAGCGTTTTTTCCGGAAGCAAATGCTTCCACAACGGAACTCGGCCCGCTGTGGCAATCTCCAGCAACGAAAATTCCCTTTTTCCCAGGTACAGCCTGTGTCACCGGGTCACCCGCCAGGCATCCGCCTTCCCCTGCAGGCAAATCCCCGAGGAATGAGGAAGCATCCACTTTCTGTCCCACAGCTAGCACGACACGGTCGGCGGTCAGAATTCGGCCTGGGCCTTCATTGTCTATAATCGGGTTGAAAATTCCCTTTTCATCAAGAGCGGCAAGGCAACGGGAAAGAGAGAGAGCCACTTTCCCTGTTGCATCATTGGATATTTCCGCCACAGCCCACCCATAATCTACCTTGATGCCGCCTGATTTCGCCAGGGCTAGGTCACTTCGTTTGGTAGGGATTTCATTTGGATTTTCAAGACAGACGATCCGGACTTGCTCTGCGCCAAGCATAAGGCAGCTCATGGCACAGTCGATCGCTGTATTTCCTCCGCCGACAATGACAACCTGGCGCCCTTTCAATGAATCTGTGTTTCCAGCCCGAACACCGGCAAGTAGGTCAATGCCCTGAACAACGGACTGCCCGCTGCAGCCGGGGATGTCCGGGCTCGCGCCCACGCAGGCCCCCACAGCGATAACCACCGCGTCATGATCATTTTGCAGGGTTTCGAGCGAAATATCACGGCCCACCTTTCTTCCCGTGTGAAATTGAACCCCCATGGCCGCAAGCATCTCTATTGCCCGGTCCAATTCAGAGGTGGGCAGTCGAAATTCAGGAATAATCCGCCGGAGGAAACCGCCGGGAGAATCCCCCGATTCAAAAACATCCACTTGGTGACCATAAGAGCGGAGTTCATAGGCCGCCATCATCCCGGCGGGACCCGACCCCACAACTGCGACTTTTTTACCTGTAGCCGGTGCGACTTCAGGAAGTTCATTTATTTTGTCCTGGAAAGTTTCAGCCAGATAACGTTTGAGAGCTTTTATATGCACAGACCCATCGCCGAGAGAAGCCTCACGTTCGCATCGGCCTTCACAGGGACTTGTGCAGATCCTGCCAAGAATGCCGGCAAAAGGAGTATAGGCCCTGAGCTCCGAAGCGGCTTCCTCTTCACGGCCCTGGGCGATCAATCTTACGTATCCCTGACAATTCATGTTTAAGGGGCAGGCCTGGCGGCAAGGTGCAACTGACAGCCTAAGATTGTCCATTATGCAGCGATCCACGCATATGCCACAGGCATAACAAAGATCGCGATTTACACGAATGCTGACGTCGGAAATCATTTTAGTCCTCGATTCTATTTTTCTTTCCCCCGGGATATCAATGGGGCCTTTTCCCATAAAATTTCATCGGGTGCATCACTGCGCTTCAATACCACATGACACAGCCACTCGGAATCGTTCTGATCCGGGTAGTCCACCCTTCGGTGGGAGGCTCCCCATCGGCTCTCGGTGCGGGCCCGTGACGCTACGGCACAGAAATCGGCACACTTTATGATATGCTCAACTTCATAAGTCTTGGATAGATCGTGGGCGTTTTCGGCCCTGGTTTCGTTTAAAAGCTGGGATTTAAGGATTTTGGACCATCCGAGCCAGCGGTTGATCTTGTCCTCACTTTTAAGCCCCACCAGATAATCTCCCACCAGGCGCCTCACTTTCCTCTCAACTTCTCTTACCGGGAGATCCCTGCCCGAAGTTGTAAAGCGGCGGCGGCGCTCGTCATCCACCTTTTCCACCCTGGACATATCAATGGATGTGTCGGAATTCTCCGATAAAAATTCCACCGACTGTTCAGCTGCGACTTCCCCGAAAACAAAAGCACCGGTGAGGTGCTGCTTGGGAACACTTGCAACATCACCAGCGGCGAACAATCCTGGAACCCCGGTCTGGGCACGGTCGTTCACCCTTACACCACTAATGCCATGACCCCCGCACAATTGACATTCAGTGGGCCAGAGTTCAATGTCGTTTTTTCGAAAATCGATTTGGCGTTCTTTGAAAAATCTTTCCTGGACCGGCCTTTCCGTTGAAAACAGTATGTGTTCGATCTCGGAAATAACCTTCTCATCCAAATGGCTGAGCCTCACCTTGATCGGACCGTAGCCTTTGTCGTGAGCTTCGTTCATCCGAGTTAAGTTATTTACCTCGTTTTCCATGATTATATTGTCGAATACATCCAGAACCTGACCGCCTCTGGTCACTGTTATGGCAAGCAGCGGCATGTTGGCATCCTTGATTAGCACCGGGCGCTGTACCGACTCCATGCCGGTCAAATGAGCGCCTGCCATGTAGGCCATCACATATCCGTCGCCTGAGTTTCCGGGAAAATCAAAAACACCGTAGAGGTAACCGGAGTTGGGCAGAGAAAACCTGGCTTGACCTCCAGCGGTCAATATCACGGCTCTGGCCTTACAAACCACAAGTTCTCCAGTGCGCACATTCAGTCCTACCGCACCGGCAACTCTCCCTGAGTCCATAAGAAGTTCAATTCCCATCACACGGTTAACCGCCGTCGCTCCCATGCTGTGAGCCTTGCCGGCGATCATCGTCTTCAGTTCAGGCTCTTCCATCGCGGTTTGGAAATTTCCTTTCACATGGTATTTGAGGGTTCGATAGTTCCCGGATTCATCCAAAGGAAAATGCACACCCCAGCCTTCCAGCTTTTTCAAAAGCCCGAATGAACGCTCAGCCATCAGGTAACTCGCGGGTTCATCCAGCACACCTTTGTTCCCCTCGGAAACTGCTTCCACATACAATTCCGGAGTTGTAAAATTCGGTATAGCCACGATATTGAGCGCATCCATTCCTCTTGCAATGGATCCCGAATATTTGATGTCTCCTTTTTCAAAAATTACCACCTTCAATTCCGGAGTGAGTTCCAGCGCTCTGATAGCGGCCATGCATCCGGCACTACCCCCTCCGATGATCAAAATATCGGCCTCCAGGCAGAGTCTCCCCATAACTATTTCCTTTCCTGTTTAATATCGTCGGGCCTTCAGGGCGGCATCATCCTTATGACATTACTGTGGTGGTCCAGTTTTCATCGTCGGACCTGATAAATTCAAATTTCAGTTCGATCCTGTCGGCTAGAAATGTGAGACGTCCGAACATGACGGGCACCGCCGAGCTGTTGCGGTATACTCCCATACGCCTGACGACGGATTCAGACCTGTCCACCTCCAACTCTTTTGCCTCGACGGCAGTCAAAGGTGAAGATGTGAAGGTGTAGGACACATGCGTAACTTTGTATTCCGGCAGGGAATCTATAAGAACGTTAACGGATTGGTGCTTTAAGTCTTCTGCTTTCAATTTACGAGCTACTTCTGCCGGAAAAGCCCTCTCCTCCAGAGCGAAAGGAGCACCGTTGGCGGTTTTGACTCTTCGCAAAAGTAATGCTTTATCACCGGGTGCCAGCCCGAGCAGGCGGCTCCAGTCCCTGGGAGGGAAAGTCTCTCGTATGTAAAGTGTTTTGTTCGCTACTTCCACCCCCAGATCCCTCAGACGCGTTTCGATTATTTTCAAACCGGTCAGGGATTGTTTTTTTTTTTGGACCTGGTTACAAAGGTTCCTTTCCCCCTCACCCGGCGAATGATGTCCTGAGATTCCAGAATCTGAAAGGCCTGACGGACGGTGTTTCGGCTGATACCATAATATATAGTGAGGTCGTTTTCCGAGGGAATTGAGTCTCCTTCATCCAGGTTGTTTTCTCTAATATATTTGGCAAGTATGTCGCTTAACTGCACGTAGAGTGGGATGTAACTGTTTTTATCGATGTTTGTAAATTCGTTAAATTTTATCATAACAAAATTTTTTTAATTTATAGCATAAACTTATGCAGCCAGCCTTTGCCGAAGGAATCATAACAAAATACAAAAACTAGTTTAAATGGACATTACCCCTTGGAGTTGAATCCTTATACCAATGATCATACAAGTATCTTACAGGCGCCGTCAAGGATTTTTCAATGAAAAAAAACAGCTTGACATCTTGACATGAATAATATTGTCGGGTTATGCGTACAACTTCTAATTGGTGTACAAACCACAAAGGGAAGCCTTATTTGTCGCCGGGGTAAGAAATGGTGTCAATGGAATCGTCCGGTTTTGCCTTAGCTTTGGAGGTAAGGAACCTCCATAAGCGTTTCGGGCAGCTGCACGTATTGCGCGGTGTATCACTCGCCGCCCGCGAAGGGGATGTGATCAGCGTGATCGGGTCGAGCGGGTCCGGGAAAAGCACAATGCTGATGTGCATCAATTTCCTGGAGGTGCCTGATGATGGAGAAATTTTCATCCGGGGGGAGTTGATCGAGACGAAAAAGCGCCGGGATGGAAGTGTAATTCCTGCAAGCCGCCACCAAATCGACCGCATCCGTTCACGGCTCGGGATGGTGTTTCAGAACTTCAATCTTTGGTCGCACATGACCGTGCTTGAAAATGTGATGGAAGCTCCGGTTCATGTACAGCATCGTCCTCGCAGCGAGGTGAAGGAAGAGGCCTTGGCGTTTTTGGAAAAAGTAGGCATTGCAGAAAAACGTCATCACTACCCCTGTCACCTGTCAGGGGGTCAACAGCAGAGGGCTGCGATAGCTCGGGCTCTGGCTTCCAGGCCTAATGTGCTGCTTTTTGACGAGCCTACATCAGCGCTCGACCCGGAACTTGTCGGCGAGGTTCTTCAGGTCATCCGCATGCTGGCCCAAGAAGGGCGGACCATGATTATCGTTACCCACGAGATGGCCTTTGCAAGGGATGTATCCTCCCACGTAGTGTTTTTAAACGCCGGCATCGTTGAAGAAGAAGGACCACCTGAAAAGGTCCTTGAAAATCCTCAATCCGAAAGGTGTCGGCAATTTTTAGCCAGGGAACACAGATGAGGCCTTGGCAAGCCCATCATTTAATCCACATTAACCCCAAAAATGGAGAGAATTATGAAAAGAGCGGCACTCGTCAGTTTTATAGGGATTGCGGTCCTGAGCCTAGTTTGTTCAGCGGGGGTGCAGGCCAAAGAATGGAAAGAGGTGCGTGTCGCCACGGAGGGGGCCTATCCTCCCTGGAACGCCACCGAGCCTTCCGGCGAGCTGGTTGGATTTGATATCGATGTTATAAAGGAGGTCTGCAAGCGGGTCGGACTGAAATGCGAGATTATTCCACAAGCCTGGAAGGGAATCATTCCCGGCCTCAACGCCGGCAAATACGATTGCTTGATAGCCGGTATGCAGATCACCGAAAAGCGTCTGGAGGTTATTGATTTCGCGGGGCCGTATGCGATGACTCCTGGTTCATTTGCTACAGCCAAGGGAAATCCGATCGGAGAATATGAAAGCCCTTTGGAGCTTGTTACACTCAATGAAAGAGACCAGGGGGAGCAAAAAGTTATAGACGAGATCCGTGAACTGCTCAAAGGTAAAGTTATCGGTGTGCAGACCACGACCACCCATTCCAATTTCCTGGACACATATTTCAAGGATGTGGCGACAATCCGAAAATACGACACCCAGGAGAACGTGCTGCTGGACCTCAACACCGGCCGAATTGATGCAGCCGAGGCTTCGCTGTCGTACTGGGTGCCTATAATGAAAAAAGACCTGGGGAAAAACGTCGTCCTTTTCGGACCCCACTGGACAGGCGATATTTTCGGACTGGGAAACGGAGTTGGAGTCCGTAAGACCGACCCGGAGTTGAAAGAAATTCTCCAAAAGGGGATCGATATGATCAGGGCTGACGGGACGCTGAAGCGACTCGCGGTCAAATGGTTCGGATTCGACAATTCGCCGAAATAAAGGTTGAAATTTTTCTGATCGTGCGCTTTCCAGGCGCACGATCCCTTTAATGGCTCACATTTTTTAATACGATAACAACCGAACCGTCATGGACGGTGACTGTAGCGGATGACCCTTCCGCAGATGCTTTGCGGGGCCCGTACAAGACGAAAAGGAGTCGAATTGGATCTGCTTGCCTTTGGCCCCACCGGCTGGGGGGATGAAATGTGCCTCGCTACGCTGATGACCCTGGCGGTAAGCGTGTGTGCGTTTGTGCTGGCACTCATAATCGGGGGTATAGGTGCAGCAGGCAAGTTATCCCGGCATCGTTCGGTGCGTTTGGCCCTGGATATATACACCACGGTTTTTCGGGGCATCCCTGAACTGTTGATCATCTACTTGGTCTTCTTTGGGGGTAGCAGCGCCGTCATGTTTCTGGCCGGAATTTTCGGATATCATGGCTATATAGAGATAAGCGCATTCGCTTCTGGTGTGTCCGCCATATGCCTGATCAACGGTGCATACCAGACCGAGGTGGTAAGGGGAGCGATGCTGGCGGTCCCCAAGGGGCAAATCGATGCAGCTCGTGCGGTGGGCATGAACAAATGGCTGCTTTTCAGACGGATAATGCTGCCGCAGACCCTGAGACTGGCCCTTCCAGGACTGGGGAACTGCTGGTTGAGCGCTCTCAAGGAAACGGCGCTGGTTTCGGTAACCGGATTGGTTGAAATCATGAGACAGAGCCATATCGCCGCAGGTTCAAGCCAGAAACCGTTTCTTTTTTATACTGTCGGCGCAGGACTCTACCTGCTCCTCACTACTTTTTCATCTTACGGATTTCGGAGTGCGGAGCGGCGGACAAGCCGGGGTGTAAGGAGGATATGATATGAACTTCCCAGTCCTCCTCGAGATCGTCCCCAAAATTCTCTCCGGTGCAAGGGTCACGGTCTACCTCGTGGTCATTTCTCTTTTAATCGGGTTCGTATGCGCGGTGGCGGTCGCCTTACTCCGTCGATCCCGTTTCACCTGGGTCACTGTACCGACGAGTCTATATGTTTTCATAGTCCGGGGAACTCCATTGTTAATACAGATTTTTCTGATTTACTATGGATTGGGTCAATTCGCTTTTATCCGAGAAAGCCCTTTGTGGGCTGTGCTTAGGGAGCCCTTTTGGTGCGCAATAATTGCCATGACAGCAAATACCGCCGCCTATGGAAGTGAAATCATCAGGGGTGGGCTCGAGTCGGTGCCTTGGGGCCAGGTTCAGGCTTCACGTGCATTCGGAATGTCCGGTTTTCTTATGTTTCGCAGGATAATTTTTCCCCTTGCAATCCGTCAGGCTCTCCCCGCTTATGGCAATGAAATTATACTCATGGTAAAAGCTTCCTCCCTGGCAAGCACCATAACGGTTATGGAGATGACCGGAATTGCAAACATGATAATGGCTGAAACCTATAGACCCCTTGAGCCTTTCCTAGTCGCCGGCAGCTTTTATCTTGCACTGAATTTTATTATGACCAGGATTGTACAGATTATTGAATGGAAGCTTTCAGCTTACCTTCGACCTCCTAAATCCATCGTCTGATTTTCCCATGAGGAATATCGATAAGAGGCGGTGATTCATCCTTGATAAAATTATAAATACAGGATACAAAGAGTCCGCTTGGCACGATTCCGACAAAAATTATAGTTTCAAACGGAAGGAGGATGTGTGGGTCAATCAAATCAATCGTCCAACGCAGGAAATAATTTTTCAATGAATCGCCGCCAGTTTTTTCGTATCGGGGCGGCGGCTGCGGCAGCTCTTGCGATTCCGGCGAAGGGTTTAGCGACTCGGCCGGCTGAGAGCCGCGTACTGTCATTTTATAACTATCATACCGGCGAAAAACTCAGCGCCTGTTATTTTTCGAAAGGCAGGTATGATTCTTCGGCCCTTGAAGAAATAAACGAGCTCCTGCGCGATCATCATAATGGAGAGGTGAGCGACATAGACCGTGCGTTGTTGGATTTGCTCTGGGAACTGGGTTCCAGAGTCGGGAGCAGCGAACCGTTTCACGTGATTTCCGGATACCGCTCGCCTGAAACAAACCGGATGCTTCGCGCCAGATCGGAGGCAGTGGCCAAAAACAGCTATCATATAAAGGGAAAAGCGGTCGATATTTATTTGCCGGATCGCTCCCTTTCCGAGTTGCGCGACGAGGCTTTACGGATGAGAAGAGGAGGCGTGGGTTATTATCCACGGCCCCATGTCAGGACAGGGCATTCAACAGCAGCGCAGGCGGCAAGAGTAGC
>JAWOBE010000083.1:0-4012 GCA_046498185.1 Desulfatiglandaceae bacterium
TGAACATTTTGTGTTTTAACAGACGAATAGAAGCTGAAATCATAGGGGGGATTTTGTTATGAAAAACGACTGGCTCTCGGTGGGGTGGCGGCACAAAGTTTTTTTTCTATGCCTGCCGCTATGGCCTGCTGTAAGCATGGAAAAATTCTACATAAGTGGTTTTCTCTTGCTTTTCCCATCTATCTAAAACCTTTCCTGGAAGCTCTTCTTGCTCGTTATGGCGTGGCTTTTGTCTCATTTGTCCGATAAATGTCCCATTCCCTGCCTGCTTGCTGGCAAATCTGGTAGCGTTAGGGGATAATGGGAATGCGTCTCCTATGTTCCGTTCTTCAATTTATTTTATTATCTACGGTCGTCCCCCTTCTTAGCTTCCTGCCGGCAGGTCTCGGTGATCCATTGGTTGATACTTTTGTTCTGCCTTTTCGCCTCGAGAAAAATGGCACAATGAAGTTCTGAAGGGATACGCAGAACAAAACGGCCGGAGAACGGCTTTTCCGGTTCCTTGCCAATCTCACGGCAGGTTTCCAAATAATCGTCAATCGCTTCATGGAAATCCTTTTCCAGTTCTGAAACCGAGGCCCCTTCAAAACCGATGACGTCCGTTATGCCAAGAACGCGGCCATGAAAAATCCGCTCTTCGGCATCAAAGTGAACGTTTCCCGTATATCCCTTGTACTTAAGGGTGTTTTTCGTCATGACCCACTCCTGCAATCTTCAAAAAGTCTCTGACAAGTTCGACGGCGTATTTCCCCAATTCCTTTCGGGGGTGGGGTTTATGCATATTAAGGATGTGATTTCTCAATACAACGCGGACCCTTGAGCCGTTACCTTCCCGGATTTCGGCACCGAGCGCCCCGAACATCGATTGGACGTCGGGCCATGATATGTCGGCACGAGTAGGGAGTTCGAGGATTTTCTCGAGGGTTTTCCGCTGCTTTTTATTCATGACTTTAAGATACTACTTTTGATATCATTCTTCAAAGGGAAAGCTCCTCATCTTATGATGCGCAGGGACAGGGAACGCCTCTCTCTGACGGATGAACAACGGAACCCCTAAAACCCCGGCAGCTTGAATTTCAGAGTCACCTCCCCGGTTGTCTTGTCTATGCGCACCATACGGTCATCGCCTCCGGTGACCTCCATCTTTTTTCCGGTCACCATTTCCAGAAGCCCGCCGATGAACTGCATCCCGGAATTCAAAACGTTTTCGATTTTTTCCGGCGGTTGGTCGGAAAGCGTGAATTCGGCTGGTTCCTGGGCGGGCTGCTCTGACAGCACGTGGGACGTATCACGTTCTTCCGAGACAAAGTCCGTCTCTTCGTCCTTATCTCTCAGAACCTCCGGATTCATGTAATACGGGGTATCTTCCGATATTTCCTCGGAGGTTCCCGGTTCACGCGATGGTGAAACCGGTTCCTCGCCCACCATTTCCCGCAGGCGGTTAAGCATTTCTGTTCGCTTTTCATGCGAAAACTCCACCTGATTCTCCCCGTCCTCGAACACACCTTTGAAAAGATCGGTCTTCAACTGGATCCCGGCGAAGATCTTCTCTTCTATGCTGTTCTTGCTTATCAGGTTCACCACGTTGACACATCGGCTCTTCTGGCCGATGCGGTTCACCCGTCCGACACGCTGGTTCAGTCGCGCGGGATTCCAAGGGAGTTCGAAATTGACGACACAGTCTGCGGCCTGAAGGTTCAGGCCGGTTCCCCCGGCGTCGGTGGACAGGAACACCCTGCAGTCGGGGTTTGAGCTGAATTCATCGATCAGCGCCTGTCGTTTTTTTACGGGAACCTTGCCGGAAAGTTCGACAAACGGGATTTTCATCACCGACAGACTGCGAGCGATCAAATAAGTCATCGTCGTCCATTCGCTGAAAACCACCATTTTGCGCCTGTTCTGGACGACCAGTTCGTCGATGATCCCCTCGAATTCCTTGAGTTTAGGTGAAATAAGCGTTTGCCTGTCGATCAGATAGGTGGAATTGCATACCATTCGCATCTTCAGAAAAAGCTCTTGAATCTGTTTTATGTCCATCGGGGTTAGATACTTTTTGGCCAACAAGGGCACGAGGGCCTGGAGGTAACCCGCGTGGATCTTTCGCTGTTTTTCGTGAAGATCGATATAATAATTGTTGACGATTTCATCGGGAAGATCCGAGAGCACTTCCTCTTTCTTGCGGCGGATTACGATTGGGCCGAGTTTTTCCCGAAGCAGATCCAGATTGCGATATCCGACGACTCTCCCCTTCCTTTCACGGCTCAGCATGAAATGATCCGCAGCAAACCGCCATAACGGAGCGAGCAAAAACGGGTCCAAAAACTGCACGATGGAATAGACGTCTTCGAGCTTGTTTTCGAGGGGTGTACCGGTCAGCACAAGCGCATGTTTTCTTGGAAGCTGTTTAACCGCATCGGCCGTCTTCGTCGAAAAATTTTTTATCCGTTGGGCTTCATCGAGGATTATCAGATCCGGTTTGAGCCGGGAGATCACGGTGCTGTCTCTCAGCACCGCTTCATAGTTCGTGATCTTGAAATAATCCCCGTTATTCATATAAAGTGCTCTGCGCCGCCTGGCCGGGCCTGCGATCACCACGGCACTCTCGTCTGAAAACCGTTCGATTTCCCGCTCCCACTGATCTTTGAGGGAAGCAAGGGTAATCACAAGGACTTTCGAAAAACCGAACACTTCCTTTTTGGCTAGCGCAAGATCGATCGCCTGGAGGGTTTTCCCGAGGCCCATTTCATCCCCGATAAGGGCCGCCTGCTTGAAAAGCCCGAACCGCACTCCTTCAGACTGGTAAGGGTATAAATCCACCTTCAGACCGGTTTGAGGTATAACGCTTTCCGTCTGCATTTGCGCAAGTTGCAGCTCTTCAACACACCGGTTCAATCTCAAGAGCACTTCGTCTTGGATTCGTACCATCTTGTGGTTGCCAAGCGCAAAAAGCAGCTGGACGAAATCGGCCGGCGTGTCGCTTCTGTATCGGCCTTCCCGATCGAAACGGGTTTTAAGCAAATCATATAGATCGCCCAATTCGGACCGGGTTTTCTCCATGAAGAGCCGTGGGCGGTTTTCACTGGAATCCCAGAAGATATCCACGAACGGAAAGCGTTCTTCGTGAATAGAACGTGCAAAATTTTCCTTCTTTTTAAAAAAATCCCTCAAGTAGATCATGTGCTTGCAGGTGCCGAGACCGCTGGTGCAAAAATCCGGGCAGGTGCAATGCCCTTTTCCCGTCGATGGGTCGTGCAGCGTGACCGTATACTGCCTGCCTGCCGAAGTCTCAACCAGGTGCTCCCCTTTGAGCATCTCCCCTTCGGTGATCGAAAAATGCTCGGAGCGTGCGCGTTGCCGTCTGTCTTCCAGTGCCTGAGCCTTGATTTCCTCCGGCGTGAGATAGGGTTCGACGGGAACTGAAGTCTCAGGAACACATGCCGCCCCGGCAACTTCTCTGTCTGTGATTATCTGGATAACATCGAATAGAACCGCAACGGTATGCTTGCATCCGGTCCCGGGATAAGGGCAGTTACAAGATGTTTCCACGCTGTCTTCAAGAAGTTGAACAGAAGTCGTGTAGTCGCCGTAGTTGCCGTCCACTTTATAGACAAAGCGCCCCGAGTTTCTGTCGGCCTCATCGAGGAAGAAAGCCCCATATTCGTAGATAGCCATCCCCCGTCTGAAAATCACCGGTGTGTCAGCCACATGATTACGGACAAAATCCACATCAAGATCAAACATAATATCTCTCCACAAGAATCATTGGTGATGGTGTCGTAAAACGTCCGTCGATCCCCAACCGAACGTCGCAATCGGGACGTGGACGTCCCTCCTACACGCGATGCGATCGACACCGTCTTTGTAAATCAACTCTCTCATCGGTGACCCCTCGCCCCGAGGGCAGCGGTGCTCCTGCACAGCTGTAGAGGAGGATGTGCGTCCGGAAAAATCAACGTGTTTATTTTTCAGGACGTATATCCTCATCGCCCTTCACCGATGAGTATCCTCATCC
>JAWOBE010000052.1:0-21226 GCA_046498185.1 Desulfatiglandaceae bacterium
CGGGTCCTCAACAGGCCACTCAAGACGAAGCTGAACTTTGGCGCGGCCGTCGGACTGCATATCGAACTTCCAGAAATAGAAGTGCGTCTTCGCGCCGTCAACCGTGAGACGGAATGTGGTCATGGCGTTGTTCATGTTTATCTCACCGTGGACGTCTTCAAGTTCGAACTCTAAAATGACCTTGCTGACCATCCGGAGGGATCCTGCAACTATCCGGGTCGAAACCGGAGCAACTAGAGCCGCAATTTCGGCGGGTCTCTTGGGCATGGGAACGCCCTTCTCTGTAAGGAACGGATGTATCAGGCTCACGAAACTCTGTTCGCCATTCGGGAATTCATCGCTGACCGGGCCGGGGTAATAAGGATGCTCGCCGTCGAAGTCGAATTTGATATCCTTGCGCCAGTCGGTTCGGGTCGGCTTTTTATAAGGCTCGATATCCCAGATGCATGGAGAGTTGTAGGAGACCCATTTGACCAACGGGTTTTCCCCGCCGGTGTAAGGATTTTCTCTCGCGATCACGGGTACGCCCAAGCCCCAGGCAAGCAGGTCGTTCTCATCGTCCCAATCCTTAGCGAATGCGTAGTCCGGATCGGTCTGTCCGAGATCCCTGAGGAGCTTCCAGTCTTCCAGAATGACTCTGTAGGCCGGGTCCCCGATTTTCGCTTTACCTCCGTACCAGAGGTTGAGGTCGCCGTTGTGATACATTCTCTTGAACGCCTCGACACCGTACGGATCATAGCGGTTCCATTCATACCTGTTGGAAATAGGGGTCCAGGTCGGGTCGATTTTACCCTCGAACTGTTCGCGCATGGTGCCGTGGAAGAACGTATTCCCCGTTGCGATATATTCGCCTCTTTTGCCGATGTACACCGCCACGCCGTCAACACTGTGGTATCTGAGGCCGTTTACGGGAGCGATGGCGGTCACGTAGGCCGCGGTTACGTCATTATAGATGTTTTGTGCGTATACCGGCAAAGCGCTGTCGACGCCGTGTCCGCCTTCGTGAAATACGAGTGACTCGTTTCTGTATCGGCTTAAATTATAGTCTCTGAGGACGCCGACGTCCTCGGACTGGAACCGGCGTCCGCCCCAGCCTTCGATACGAAGATTTTCGCCGACGTCGTCACCGCCCATGGAGCTGGAGGCCGGCTGCCTTCCGTTGTGATGTCCCATTACAGAACCCGCTGCGATCTTCATACCGCCGCCCTGCTGCGTAAATCCGTCGGCGATTCTCTGGCCTGGATTGTCATAAGTTACCGGACCGTTCGTGAGGTTTTGTCCGCCCACCGTTACCGTTCCGTTGTCCCAAGAATAAGCAGTGGCTCTGTTTGAATTGCCCTGGGTATGGATGAAGCTCGGGTTGTCACCGCTGCCCGTAGCGAACGCCTTGTCGAAGTCGGCTCCGCCTGAGCTGGTCGGATAGGTTTTGCGGCTGTTGTTGGTCAGGAGGGTCTCATATTGATGACCCGCCGCCATGGCGACGTCTTTCGCGGTAGGCTGCTCTTCACCCGCGCGTGTGTACATATAGTAAGGCTTTTCGGCCACCGCAGATTCGAGGTAGACATAAACGCCCGTAAGAGCGGATCTGTAAACATGCCCGATCCATGGTTTGAACACAGCTTCGACCTTGCCCTCCGCAAGCTCGTTGCCGTCCCAGTCAAGAACATCGTTACCCCCGCCCACATAGGCCACTTCAACCTTGCCTGCAAGGCCCGCTCCGTAATCTCTGATCGCGTCTTCAAGGCCAACATACGTGCCCATTTCGAGGGCATGTTCGCCGACGGGCTGGTCGTTTGCAATCCAGCCGCCGTTATCGATCTTGCGCTCGTCAATGTCCTTCCGCGTAAAGCCCTGGAAAGCAAGACCGTAAGGGTTGCCGTTGTCCAAATCGGTATGGTTTCGGTAACTCCAACGATTATTAGCACCCCGAAATCTCTCTGCGGCTACCAAGCGGATGCCTTTCCAGAGATAGCCTCTTTCCGGTACGACCGAAGTGAAGGGAACCTCCTTGTCGTCAAGATAGATCTTGAAGTTGGCGCTTGTCACCGCCGTTTCGCTGCCGCTGTTTTGCATGACCGCGCTGATGGTGCTGATTTCACGGTTGAAGTAGACATGAACCTCATTTTTGGATACGACTTCAGCTTTCTCAATCTTGAGAGGTTCATAAGCGACACCCTTTGCGCCGTCGGACGTTTCGGGAAGGCCGAAATTATCCGGCTGATTTCTCCACCACCACGGTGTATTGACCTTGGAGCCGTCCGTGGAGCCGCTGGAGGTTTGTCCCGCGCCTTTTCCCGCCCAATAGCACCATTTTCCGTGGATACCGGATAACGCCCAATAAAGCGGATAGTCATAGTGATAGACTTCCATACGTGTGTTGATGGGGAATGACTCGGACTCGAATTCCTGAGTTTCGGGAATAAATTCCTGGAACGCCATCGCGCCGTAAACATAATAATCTTTGACGCTTTCCATCATTTTCGTTCCCGGCCACATCCCGGCTTTTTTGGCTTTGTCATAAGCTTCCTGAAGGTGAATGTCAAAGCGGTAATCGTCCGATTTGTTGAGCGCCGTCAACGGATACTTCCGGCTGCCCTGGACGACCGCAAGCTCATAGGCGATGTCGAAGAACGCTTCACCGAAATAGAAATGGTCCGATCTCGGACGGGCGGATTCTTCGCTGTTCTCGGCGGGGGTTCCGTCAGCCTTGATGGGTGCGTCATGGCGCATAATGTCGTCGGATGTTCCGACGATGTAAGGCTTGACATATTGGCCCGTTTTGGGGTTGAAGTTGCCGGGAACTTCGGTGGCTTTAATCATTCTCCGGGTGAAAGTATCCGTGGTTTCGCCGTGTTGATAAAGTTCGCGGTATTCGGGCGCTTCATAAACCGACTGAGTCGGGCCTACGATCAAGGCTGTGTAACCCGCATAAATCATCGGCAGACACAGATATTCGGCGCGGCCAAGGAGTTTGTTTGTTCCTTCGCCGACCATTCTCGCCACATATTCGTCCGTATACTTGGGCTGTTCGGCATCCGTGAAATCGTACTTGCCTCTGCCGAAGTTCTCAAGTTTGTCGCCAAGAACAGACATGTCATCACCGTTTCCGGCCTTGCGCGAGGCATGGGTCCAGAATCTGGACATATAACCCTGAGATCTTTCAAGATAGAAAGAGCACCATGTCGGAACCTTTGTCGTCCCGCCGGCCTTGACGGCAATTTTTGACGCGTTAAGAGGTCCGATGGTGTCTTCCGTGCGGTCATATTCGGCGTTGGCGTCGTTTTCGCGGCATCGGGCACGGATTTGGCCGATGTCAAGCGCGTTTTTCAAGCGCACGTTGACAACAGGTTTATCGGCATATTCTCCGAAAGCGAAATAGGAAAGATATTCCCATTCAACGTCTTTGCCGTCGATAAGAATGTCAAATGTCGCCTGCGCGTCGGCACCGTTCAAAACCGCGCTGGAGAACTCAAGCTCGAGGACGTCGCCGGTGATAAGGCGGACGTCGCCGAGGTTGCCCTGGACGACTGTTCCCGCACTTGGGCCGCAAGCCGTTCCCACAATCAAGAGCACAACCATGCTCAACATCGACGGAAGTCTTGTGGCGGCAAGCGATAAGCGTTTGGTCTTTTTCATTCTTAAAACCTCCAGGATAATAATGGGCCTCGTTTATTCTGACGATAAGGCGCTCCGTCCCGGGCTTGACTCGCGTTCGAAATCGGCGTGCCTTCTCATCCCGACCATATCCATGACGATAGTCAAGCCCACAGGCGATGTCAAGTTCAGCGGCGTCCGCCGATAAACGGGCCGGACCGCCCGGATCCCGGCCCGCTTATAATCCCCGCAAGAGAGGAAGAAAAACCAGCACGCTCTTGACTTATTTCTTTAGACTCAATTAAAGTGCCGTCTCCGTAGCCTTTGAGATTATAAACGTACTTCTGCGTTAGGAATCTCCCGTCTTCTCTATGAGGGCCAATATTCCATATAATCGCAACTTCATCTATTTTGCGGATAAGAACATTATCTGTTCTGAATTTGATCTTAAATTCATCACCGCTTCTTTCAATTCCAATGACTTCTGCATCTTCAAGCAGAATTTCTTTTAGAATATTACTTAATATTTGTTGAGAAACTTTAACGATACCAATTGTCTTATCATCATCCGACAGATCAAAGAATCCTTCATCCGTATACTTATTCTCCCCGACTTTGACACACCCTTCAAATGGTTTCTTCTTGTATTCCGTCATAATGGCTCCTTCCTTAAGTTCAATCTAAAGGCCAAAAAGAGCCGTCTAAGAAAAATCCTTCAGAGAAAAGAAAAAATGAAATGATTAAAAATACATGATTTTATTTGGTCAGACCATGGATCGTCTTTAATTAAGGGTGAAATGAATATAGGCAAAAAAGCCTATAATTGGCTAATATAGGTAAAATTGCCTATATTTATTGGATCGGATTTTACTGATGATCAATAAGGAATTGGGGATTTAGTCACGGACAATGATTAACAAGATGAAAAGTGCAATAATTAAAGCCGAGGTGCAGCTATGACTGAAACAAACAACCTCTTCTCTTTTAGTGTTTACACAATGCGGAACCGGCAGGATCTGGATTTTGTTATGGCTGGAGGAGGAAAAGCCGAGTTTAGGGAAAATAAATCCTGGGCAACAGCTCATAAATTATTTGAAGAAGCGATAGCTGATAATTTACGAATGCCGATTTTTTTCAGTGTTGCGGAAGTGAAAAGCGGATTGATTTATTTTGCTTTATTAGATGAAATTATAATTGAAAATGATGGATCTACATTATACAAATTTTCAGAATTGACCCAACTTCCTTATGCCAAGCCTCTGTCTTCTTTGACACTTAAAAGTACAGGTGAAAAATTATCCGATCGATATATCCGCCCATATGCCATATGTAAAACACCACCGGAATTGTCATCTTGGCTTAAAGAATCCGGACTGCCGGTCATTAAGAAAAAACCAATGACCGGACGAGAACCTGTCCATGATAATGGGAATCCAATAGGACCCACTTTATTGGAATTTTGGCAATGGTCTGCATCGGATTTAATCAGCAATGCAACCCGCGGTATCCTGGCAGAGTTTCTTGTCGCCTCCGCTCTCGGACTCACTGAAGGCGTCCGTTCTGAATGGGATGCTTATGATTTACAGCTTCCCTCTGGACATAAAATTGAAGTCAAATCATCCGCATATATTCAATCATGGTACCAGCGAAAGCTATCTCAAATCACTTTTGCTATTCCGGAAACACGGGCATGGAGCCAACATGATAATATTCAGGAAAAACAACCTAAGCGCCAAGCAGATATTTATATCTTCTGTCTTCTTGCACATAAAATTCAGGAGACCCTGGATCCTTTGGATGTCAGCCAGTGGCGGTTTTATGTTGTTCCAACATCACTCCTCAATCAACATTGCGGCCATAGTAAAAATATTGGATTATCCGGGCTTAAAAAAATCGGAGTTAAAAGCGTCACATATAGAATGCTGAAGAAGCGCGTGGGATATGTTGTGGAGAAGGTTGTTTCTAGTAAGCGTTAGTTTGTTAATTTTTTTCATCTGACCAACATTAGGGTTGACAGGCGGCAAACACCTCATCATTTCCACTATCCAAATTCTTTTACTTAACCAGTTCCAAACTGTCTATGAATGTCTGCATCGGAGTGCAGCCCTGATAACGTTTATCTTGATACGTACGGCTCTTATTGTAGGAGTTAATCCATTCTTCAAAATCTTTCTACAGTTCTTCTGTATCTGAGTAGATCTTTTCCGGAATGTCACCCGGGTGTAAAGAGGCGCATACCTTTATACAGTAAATCGGCATATACTTTGTCTGTGATATGGTCATTTTGCCCCTGCCTCTTTACTCAACATCAAAAGGTCATCATCCAGACCATGCCTCAGGATATTAAGACGCGGTGAAAGGGACGCCACATGTTCAGCTGAGATATGTGCCAATCGGAAGGGAAAGATGCTCGGGCTGTCGAGAAGGTCCTTTATGGCGGCCGAGCCATTCACCCTGGCGTAGAGAGATGCTTCCACCAACCAGGTAATGAGCTTGGGGTCTTCAACCGGATACTGATCGCCTTGCTCATAGATGCCTTTATCTCCAGTTTCTTTCAAAACCCCCCAATCTATGAATGAACGAAGCACTCGCTGAGTTGCTCGTGATACTGTTTCTCGTTCTCCGTAATCCTCCCTAATTCTTCTTTGAATGTGCACAGATGCGACAGTTTTTTGAAGGTTTAGAATTCTGCCTGTATGGGCGGCCACCGCACTCCAGAAGGGATAGGAAGCTTGTATCATTCCCCAATGAACAATAATACGATCCTTTTGTGATAAAATTCCGAGTAGTTTCAATCCATAATCTCGTAATGCCTTTAAATTGGAAGGAACAGTAAGCCACGTTTTCAAGAGGATTGTTATTGTCTTTTCTCTTGATCCTCTTACGCCAGGCTTTCCTCCTGACAGTTTATCTTTTAGAAGTTCATCAAATATTTCACATATAGTATCTTTATCATTTCCTGCTAATATTAACTGAGACATTTTATCGAGCCAATTAACAGAAATAATCCGATCAATACCAATTTGTAATTTTCGATTATTCATTTTTCATTCTTTGAATTTGAATAAAAGGAACAATAACTTCTTCAATAGAAGCACCACCATGCCCGACAAGGCTTTCGGTCTTGCGAACGAATGCTTCACGAGGCGGGGCAAGAAGTGGCAGATAGTCCTCCGGCAACCCGATGGGCGGCCACTCCAGAGCATCTGGGAATCGTTCTGTAACTTGACGACGTAATAAGGAATCGGAATAAACCCGAGATCGCACTCCACGCAGGTCCGCCACGGCTCCTTCGGCGGGCCGGCCGCATCCTGTCGCTTCAATATTCCCGTGATCCGACGACAGGTAGACACGGAACCCATTCTCTAGAAGGAGGTCGAATAATTGCACCAAGAACATCCCTTCGGCCCACTGGCGAACCTGGTTGTGCATTCCCGCAGCGCCTAGCTCCATGCCGTGCATGATCTTATCTACTTTATCGACAACCAAACCGACCACCCGAGTCTTGGACCGAGCGATGATCTCCTCCACGCTTTCCAGGGTGCCGTTCCCAAGCCCTTTAGCGTATGCGACTTCCTGCTGCGTCAATCCCTGGTCGACCCAAAATTGCGTCCATAGGGCCGGTTCTTTTTCAGTGGTGTTGATGCTGCTCGGAAAATAGATAGGCGGTTTTCCTGCAAAAGCCGCCTGGCGCGAAACAGACGTGATGGTCGGTATCCAGGCGAATACCACGTTCTCACGAAAGCGGTAATTGGCTCGCTTCCTGGCGATTTCTTTTCGGATGACAATCCACTGATCCAATGCAAGGCCATCAACCAGGACAAGCGCAGCCTTGTGTTGTTTTGAGTCGCTGATATGCCGGGAGATGAATCGGGGAATATGATGGAGCATGACCGGTGGGGCTGGGGGCAGGTTAATCAACCCTGCATAGCGTTTTGTCAGCCACGGCACGAGTGCGCCATCTATCTGTGTTTGAAGCGCATCCATCTGCTGCCGCGCCGGTTCCGGCAGCGCCGCCTTCGAATCCCATGCCAGCGCCAAAAGCTCCGCCCAGGTTTTGGCAAAGTGGAACCAGTCGTTATGCCGTGTGTCCTCATTCGGAATATTGGACGACAAAGTATCGAGGAGTCCCTCTACACGCCTTTTCTGGTCTGCCTGCTCGTCTGTTTGGATGCCGATCGCAAGCCAAGACTTGGAAAGTGACGCGGTCCGATCATTCGGAACCGCCTCCAGCAATCCTTCGACAAACAGGTTGTCGATGTAGACTCGGATGTCATCATGGTCGAAGGGTAAATCTGCAGGGCCGGGATATTCAAAG
Organism: Desulfatiglandaceae bacterium; assembly: GCA_046498185.1. Classification (GTDB taxonomy): domain Bacteria; phylum Desulfobacterota; class DSM-4660; order Desulfatiglandales; family Desulfatiglandaceae; genus CAYXDR01. Next base: position 7,913 of record JAWOBE010000052.1, read on the forward strand.
CTATACGGTTTCTTCTCCTCACGAACACCATTGTCCGGGATGGCTGCCCGATCTAAAAAAATGGGCCAACGTTCCTGGAGAAAAGCGTAAAAAGCTTCTCGATCCGGGATAATCGTTTCGAGCGGCCATTTCTCAAAACCGCCCTGCCGGCGGAGCACTTGAATAAAGCGCTCATCAAGCAAAGCTGGAATGCGCTGCTCTCGGTAGTGGCGGCGCAGCAGTGTCCGCAGCAGATCGGACGGCTTACGGATGAGCTCTGGAACAATCTCATAGACATGGCGCAGAATAAATTCCTTTGTAGAGTTATCTCCCAGCACGCCGGGGGAATAATGCTTCTGGGCTTCGTAGAGCGCATCCAGAGCCCCACGGTCCAAGGCAGCCACAATGGGATAACTCAGGTTGGGAAATATCTCTCCAAGATTGAATGACAGTTGACGACCGGCTTGAAGCAGATCGTATGGCAGGCAGCCGAGATCGCTGGCTGCAGAATGCAGAACGACCACCAAATCCGTCTGCTCGCCCTGGTCCCATCGGGAACGAAACTTGGATTCATAGGCATACCGAAAGGCGACATGATTCTCGAACGGAATCAAGTCAAAACCACGCTCGCGTATGCCTGCAAGAACACCTTCTTCTCGGAGCAGACCGTCCGGATCGGCAACCAAGGTCAGCCGAGAGACATTGGGGGTGAACTCTCTCAGAATCTGATCGCGCCAGTTACTCATGGGCCCCTCCTTCAACCCGGACGACGAGAAGAGGCACCATTTCCGGATAAACCTGAGCCTTGCGTTCAAGTTCCTCGTTCCACGAGCGTTCTTCCTGCCGCAGCAGGTTCAATCGATAGTCACGGACTTGGGGCAGGCCGATGCGTTCGATGATTTTGCGTCGGGCGGTAAAGGCATATTCGCCTTTTTCCCTCTCACGCGCCAAGCGTGAACGGTGTTCTCGAACAAGCTCATCATAGATGGATCGGCCATGCTCTTCGGCGAGCTTCAATAGCTGGTCAAAAGCATTTCTGGAGTCTTCGGTCTCAAGACGATCCCGGACAAAAGGCGTTGCACTCAACAGCCGGTCCCACAGATGTCGAGCGGTGGCTGTAAAGACTTTTCCTCCATCGGCAAGGAAAAGCGGCATGATGCGGTAGCGGTTCCAGTCCATCGTGGCAATGCCGATCTGCCAGAGGGACCACAACCCAGTGACCTCCTTAGGGATATCGGGTATCGTTATTATCGAGATCGGTTGTCCCGGTACGAATCGCGGCAGCCTTATCGCCAAGTCCCGAATCCGCGGGTCTTCCAATGTCATATGCCGGGCTGTAGGTGCCTGTTCGGCCTCCTTACCGTTGAAAACGACTTTGGTTAGTTCATCACCATCCGGCCAAGTCAGATTCCAGATCCGCCCGTTTCGTTCGGCCTTGCCGCCATGAGCCCTGAGATAACTTACTGTCATGCGTTCAACCCAATGGGGTAAGGGATGCGCCATGACGTGTTGGGCTTCGGATGGTTCCAGATCCTCGGTAGCTCCGAGTATTGAAGAGCTCTCCTGGGTATCCCGGACCTGCTTCTGTAAACGGTTAATGACCTTATTAACGGAGTTATCAACGTCATCCGGATTGAGAATCGCGTCCACATACAGATCATCGAAGATCTGTCCGGCCTGGGCCGAATCGAGGACATCGCCTGTCTTGTCAATACCGAACTCCTCGAAAATAACAGCCAGCTTTTCCTCGAGCACCTCAAGGACACGGTGTTCCACCGACTCCTCAAAAACAAAATTCACGGCGCGCACCACGTGTGTCTGGCCGATACGATCCACCCGGCCGATGCGCTGTTCAAGCCGCATGGGATTCCAGGGGATATCATAGTTGATCACCACGTGACAGAACTGCAGATTTAAACCTTCGCCGCCTGCGTCGGTTGAGATAAGGATGCGGGCCTCCTCGGCAAAAGCATCCTGCACTTTATTGCGTTCCTCCATGGTCATGGAGCCGTTCAGAAAGACTACCCGGAAACCACGCTCTGTTAGGAACTGGTGGAGCATCTGCTGGGTTGGAACGAACTCGGTAAACACCAGGACTTTCAGTTCCGGATCCCCTTCTTCAGCCTGCAGCTTGTAAAGCCAATCAAGCAGCGCTTCGGCCTTAGCGTCCGCACCCGCCTGAATGCACTGAGTAGAGGCTTCCAGAAGCAGCTTCACCTCGGCGCGTTCGTTTTTCAGAGCTTTCAGGCGGGTGGTTAAAAGTGTCTCGATCTGCTCCTGACCGTCGAGGTCTGCCCACTCGTCTTCGGAGTATATCGGAAATAAGGTCAACTGCTCATGCGGTGCTTCGAGAGCCTCCAGCCGGCGTTCAAGTGTAGTGCGGATAGCAGTCGTGCTCGATACCACCAGACGCTGCATCAGGATCATCAGAAAACCGATGTAGCTGCGCTTCTCGCGCATGGCCTGGTTGTATCCCTCCCGTACGTATTCGGTGACCGCTTCGTATAGAAGCTGCTGGTCCCGATGCGTCTCTCCCCAGGAGACAGAAGCAAGCTCCGTCTTCCGGGGTTTAAAAAGCGGTTTTCCCTCTGCGGTGATGGCGTGGCGTTTTCCAGTCCGAATCACATAGGGCTGAACCCGGTCCCGGGTTACATTGTCCACATCGGGAAAAGCCTGGGCGTCGAGCAGGGAGACCAGCCGATGGAAGGCATCGGTTTTCCCCTGGTGCGGAGTCGCCGACAACATCAGTAAATACGGTGCGGCTTCGCACAGGCCCTGGCCTAATTTGAACCGGGCCACCTGATCAGTGCTGCCTCCAAGCCGGTGGGCCTCATCCACGATCACCAAGTCCCATCCCGCCGAAACCAGGTCCTCAAAGCGTTCGTGGTTATACTCGGCCACCTGCTTTACCGACCAACTTCGTCGGCTCTCCAATGGCTTGACGGAATCCATGGGGCAGACCACTTGCGGATGGCTCTGCCAGATGTTGTCTTCCTTGGCAATGCGCCTGTATGCCGAAAAATCGCTGGGGATGAGCAGCCGGAAATCCTCATTGAAATGGGTGCGCATCTCGGCCACCCATTGGGTCACCAACCCCTTCGGAGCAATGACCAGCACCCGCTTGACCAGCCCGCGCAGCTTCAGCTCGCGAAGAATGAGCCCGGCCTCGATGGTCTTTCCTAGTCCGACTTCGTCCGCCAGCAGGTAACGAACCCGGTCACCAGAAATGGCGCGAGACAGCGCCTTGATTTGGTGCGGGAGCGGAATGACCGATGATTCAATGGGCGCAAGCAAGACGTCTTGGGTTAGAGCTTCGGCTACACGTGCAGCAGAAGCTATATAGGCGATACTGTCAGCGGTCCCTGTTCCTGCATCCTCCATGGAGACGAGTCTGGACGCAGAGACACGGACTATCGAATTGTTGCCAAGGAGCAATACCCGGCAGGTCGTCTCGCCCCAAATCGTCTCGGTTTCTATGACTTGGCAGATTTGTCCATGGTCCGGGCTGAAATACCAGGTGTTCGGCAGCAAATCGGTGGTCATCCTGCAGAAACACTCCTGGATTGAGTTCGCTTTTCAGAAGCCATACTTCTTCCTCCTCATTTCGAATGCATCCTTTCCGCCCTCAAGCACCTCTTCAACAAGCTCACGTACAGGTAATGCGTCAATGGAGCCCATATGCTCTTTCGGCATCTTGGCCTTGCCATGGCCACCTTCACCCGATGCAGTAAGCCCGATGATAAGCTCGGCATCTCCCAAAACGGGAATGTTTGCGTTATGCGTTGTGAAGATGAACTGTCGTCTACGTTTTTCCTCCTTCATGCGGGGGACAATCCCCTCAGTGATAAACCGGTTGTCGAGATCATCTTCTGGCTGGTCTACTATCAGCGGCGCATCCGATTCGAGCAAGAGAAGAAGCAGTACCGCCGTTGCTTTCTGACCCGTCGATAGTTCCTCCAATGTCTGCCATTGTGGAGATTCGCCTTCAGGAGCAACATTCAACTCGATGATAGTTGTGGAGGGAAGATCAAGTTCTTCAATTTTCATTACGACGGTTTGATCAGCCTGAGTAATCCTATCTGCCTGCGCTGGCGCGATACCGTACTTGCTGGATAGGGTATCCTTCCCAGACCTAATAGCGCTGGCCAAATCTGGAAGAGATAGATCGTCTCGATGTTCCAGTACATCGATCGCTTCTGCTAAACGACCTCCCACCTCTTCTCGTAAAAATGCGCCCAAAGGTTTGCGATTACCTGCGAACGCCACAGACACCCTAACTCGATCTTTCAGTTTCCGATTGACCTTCTTAGCCGCATTCTCCAATTCACGAAACTCTTGCGTTTTCACATCTTCCCACTCGACAAGATGGTTTCGCCGCTGACTGAGGTAATCCTCGATTTCTTTGGTCAGCACTCCCTGGCGATCCCGCAAAGGATGTAATTCTTCAATCTGACGACGAAGCTGGATGAATTCCTCCCCATCTACTTTGGACTTCTGGAGCTCACGTAATATCTTCTCGTACTGTTCCTTGACAGTGCTTTCGCGCTCTTGCCATTCCACTTTGACGGTTGCGAGACCATCCTCAGCAGTCTTGATGGCTGATGTAAATAGCTTTGCTACTTCTTGTGTCGCCTGGTTAAAATTTTCAAGTACTGGTCTTGCTTTATTCAATATTTCCTTTCCAGGCAGTTCTTTGGTGTCCTGACGCGAGAGGAAGCTGTGATCGACAGGAATGAGCTTTTGCAGCTGCTGCAATAGGTTGCGAAAAGGTTCTAGCCTTTCAGATGCCGTTCCAAGCACCTTCTCTTCTTTGACCAAGAGACTCTGTTCTTTGAGACGATCCTCGACCCCTGCTTCTTGGAAACGACGAAGAGTCTCCTCTAAGGCTGGCAAGGCCGCCAGCCTTTCTGAAATACGGCCCTGCTCTTTTTGAAGTTCAACTATTCGACCGCGGGTAGTTTCAAGCGTGCTTTGCAGATCGCGTTTCCGTTGATCCAACTCTGAGTCATGCGCAACGAACCTCTCAAGTAATCGCGTAAGCTTCTCGCGACTTTTCGTCAGTTCAGAAATTTCATGCTGCCCGAAGACCTCAACTTTCGGTAACACATCGCGAGGCGATAGGCTTAGAACGGTTCCCTCCGCATTTCGAAGAACAGTTGGATTCGGAATCGTCCGCTCCAGTATGTATTCTCGTTGTGAAGGCTTGTGGGTTCTAACAAGCAAAGATATCTTGGTTCCGTTGCGTAGAACATGTTTAACGATTCCTTCTTGCGCCTTGCTTGCATCCTCGCCAACTGGTTCGAGCCCGAGCACATACCGCAGACTTTCAACCACTGTTGACTTCCCGGTTCCTCTGCCACCTATGAGCACATTTAGATTCTCATTGAAGTGGATGGATGCACCATCAAGGAATCCTCCCTGCCATGATAAGGCAAGGAACTCTTCATGTTCTTCTGGTTTTGGGTCGCTTGCCAAGCGAATCCGTGACGTAGGATCGAGAAATGCCTGCCGAAGGCCCTCAACGGAAACTTCAGACATCTTGATCCAACAGGACGCTCCAGGCTTTGAAACATCCTCTGGGCAGGAGATATCTTGGGCATTAATTACTGCAGTCAATCGTTCCCTGCGGTAGTCGGCATTCTTGTTTTCCAAGATCTGCCTAATTCCATTCGGCGCATCACAGACAGGTCCGGGCAGTGCACAGGCGTACAAATCAGGCCACTTCCATGTATTTATGCCAGTCTGCCCAGATAGCTTGTTAAGAAGGCCGCCGTCCGACGCTACATGGGCAGCTACACAAACAGCACCCCATGATTTTGCAGCAGTTTTCAAAAATTCCGTAGCGTCATACTTTCCTGTGGGTGATGCCTCTTCATCGCGATGAATACCACAATCTCCGAGTATCCGATCCAATTCGCGGGAGTCGCGTTCAGGATCAAACAAACACAATATGTGAACACCGTCCTTGGTGACAGCCTCAAAGCCTGGAAAAACATGAATGCCGGCATTCCTTGCGGCTTGAGCCAGTTCTTTTGAAGTATGAACGCGATAATGGTCTGTTAATGCAATGACTTCGATTCCCTGCTGTAACAACGCGGTTACCATAGCGCTGTTGTACGACGCTTCGTCTGTATAAGGTGAATCCTTGCTATGCCTGATAACATAATCAAAGGGATTCACCTGTAACGCGCACCGATAGAACCGAGCACCGTTGGGGAGAGCAAGTGCCTGCTTTATGTCAATGCCGTCAGCCATATTCGTTTTCCTCCCAAAGCATTACATGTCCTCCCCCGAACGGGTGAGCGCCTGGTCGTACCACATGAGGAGTTTGGGATCCTCCTGAAGTACAGTCTCGGGAATCTTGCGGGCCACGGCGATGATCGTGGCGTAGTCGCGCTCCTGCCATGCCTTCTTAAATCCGGCCCGGACAGCCTCCAGCCGGAACACCTTCAGGCGTTTCTGTTTGGATTCGCGGTATTCCTCGAACTCACGCATCAGGGTGCGCTCGCGCAGTTTCTCCAGGTCGCTGGCCTTGTTCGGATCGGGCACGTACCAGCGGTCCCTGGCTTTGGCCTTGAGCGCAGGATCGTCCTTTTCCAGATTGCGCAGCTCCTTGAAGTTCGATGAAAGGTAGCTGTGAATCTGACTGGGCACGTCGCCCTTGCCGTCGTAGCGAAGGAAGTTCTGTTCAAGCAATTCGGGAAGCTCCAGGGCCTTTTCGTGCTTCTGCCAGCCGCCGATTTCTTTCAGGAACTGCGGGTGGATGTCCTGGAAGGTCTGTGGCTTCCTGGTGAGCTGCTGCTTAAGCCATTAAATGGCCGACGCCTCATCGGAGACGAAGAGCTGAAGTTGGAGTACTTCCCTGACCGTCATACGTTTCTTGTCGTACTCGGCAGCCTGATCCGGCAGGAAATACATGCCGTCACGCAGTGGGAAGCGTTGTACTAAACCAGCATAAAACTCGGCTGCGGATAAAGGAACTGTCACCCCGCGCTGGACATGGAAGGCCACCATGCGGTCGAAAAGAAGATAATTTTGTCGCTCTGCTACAACCTCCGCTTGACCGTTCTTGGATACGAATACAGGCAGTTGTTTCAGGTGGGTGCGAACAAAATCCCAGACACCATCCTTGGTTCCAGCAGTAAGCTTGAAACGGTCCTCAAGCCCACCGTTTGGTTTGTAGGCTGAGATAATCAGATCTTGCTTGACAGCCCCTCCGCTTGATACTTGCTTGAATGTGCCTTGCTGTTTATCAAGTGTTCTTACATCAGCAATGACGAACCCGGCATGTTGTAAGCCTTCTTGTATGGAATTCCATACGCTGTTCTTTGAATTGTGAAACTCGACCGTCATCCAGCGACCGGGTTTGAGCACACGGTAATATTTCTTAAAACACTCGGTCATCAACCGCTGATATTCGGGCAGCCCCTTGCTCTGGACCTTATTTTCGATAGCCTCCGGTTTGTTATTAGTAAATACCTTGAGCCATGCTTCCCAAAGGAAGTTGAGCTCAGAATACATCAGGTTACCGCCAAAAGGCGGATCGGTGAAGATGTAGTCTACTTGAGCGAGAACATCAAATAACGTTGCGGTATCTTGTGTGGTCGTGGCTCCGCTTCGATCAGGAATGTGATTCGAAAAGGCCTTAATAAGCCTCTTAATTTTTTCTGATAAGGCATAACGCAGAGAAACTTCAGATATCTGTGAACCTACATAAAGCGTTCCGCTCAGGTTCCTGTTATTTTGTGAGTAGTGATGTGGTGAATATCGGTTCAATCTTGAAAATCCTATGACCCATTGTTCGTATAGAAACCGAAGAAATGCTTTCGAGGGCGAATTCTCTGATTTGCTAAGCAAGGATGATAGAACCCATAAAGAGCGTTTTCTATAAAAATGATGTACATGGGTGATTCCAATGTCATCATTGCGTCGTGATTCTTCCCCCTCGGGCATACGTTCCGTAGGAAACCAATAGGGAATATCGCTTTGTTCTATCTTTTCAATAAGAGCAAGATCGACTGTATCCGGCCTTTTTTCATGACGCTCTTTGCCTATGTTGTAATTGATGAGCACTGGAACCTGCTTGGACTGCCGAATGGTTTGGCTAATGGTGTTGTCAAACTTGGTCACCCAGGCTCGGTCCATTTGCCGCTTTGTAAGTGAAGCTTTGCAATTTGGGCAAGGAAAATCTCTCGATACCTTCCCGGCATCCTTATCCATCGCCACTTCCCAGAAGACCACTTCACCTGCACACTCGGAGCAAACAAACACGTCTGACCAGACGGTATAATTAATCCGCCCTTTCGTCTTGCCGTCCGTGTGCAACGTTTCGTACATCCAGCCGCATTCATCTTCTACTTCTTTCAGGATTCGTTTGGCTTCGCGCTCAAACTTACGGACGTCAACCGGTGTGTTGTAATTGTAAGCAATGAATGTTGCCGCTGGTGACAGGTCATTGAGAATCGCCCGGCGCGCTCCGAGCTTGGAAAACTGCTTCCATATGGTATTACCGTCTTCACCTGTCTCCTGCTGGTAAACGGTTCCGTCTTTGTCCACTCTGTATCCGAGTGATTCAACAGTACCTTTATCCCCGCAAAGTTGTGCCGCAACCCCCGTCATTCCTGTACCGCAGAAACCGTCGAAGACTATATCTCCCGGATTGGTGTAATGAAGGATGTAGCGCATGATGGCCTTGTGCGGCACCTTGGTGTGGTAGGAGTGGGCGTTATAGATCGGGTCGTTCTTCCCCTCACTCACGTCCGCTGCAAACGGCTCTCTCCGGTAATCGTCCGTTTCTGAGTGATACAGCTTCCCATAGTACTCAATGAAATCCTCGATAAAAGGATTTGGGCAGGCTGTATAGTACGGCGGGTCGGACAAGGCCAGAATGTCCTCGTCCTCGCCAATGGGGAATCCCTCGATCTTGCGGAACTCCGGGTCCTTGAGCTTCTCGCGAAGCTTCTCTAAAAAATACTCGCGGCGTGCTTCATCATTCGGAAAAGTCATTCCAAGGCATTCGACCGGTTTGTTCTTCTCCGCCTGCAGCTTTTCCTCATAGGATTTTTCGAAAAGATCCCTTTGGTCGTCGGCAAAAAGGAACTCAAAAGGCGACGATTTGGTTTTTCGTCTTTTCATGGCTTTGTCTCATCCTCTGCAATGCCATCAGGCAAACATGCACCGGACTTAAGGCAACTTTGCCTCCAAGTTATTTTCACGGCCTTTTCGATGATCGCCTTTAGACTTGGAGGTACCACAGGGGGATTACGTTCCGTGAGTTTACGGGCAATATATCGAGCAACGAGCGGTTTGCTGCCATCATCACTTAGTCCAAGTTCTCTTTTTGCTGCGCTTGATAATATATCGATGTCAGGGATTTCACTTCTCAAATCAGTTTCCCATTTTTTGGGAAAACAGGCTATGCAATCGCTAACAAATAGGTTTTGCGGTTCATCCTGCGATTCCCCTGCCAAGGAAAGCAGATCTTTGGATTTCTGGATGATATTCTTATCGGAGTTTTCGTGGTCATAATCAAAAAGCATATAACAAGGGATATGGAGTTCATTGAATATCCTGAATAAGCGATCCATTATCCCTTTACCACCGCACTCGACTACACTTATTCCTTGAGGGTCGAAAGCGCAATTCGGAATCGAATCGGCATAAATGGGTAGGCTATATTCCTCGGTCATGCCTTCGACAAGAATAATCTTTGTAGCAAAGAAGCCTTCATTGCGACGGGGGTTGTATACGTGAGAATACCGGTCTCGTATAGATTCTGGTGTAACCCTGCCTTCGAGTTTCGGTATACGGATCTCAACGTCCTCGATCATTTTCGTAATGGGGAGCTGCCATGCGTCACAAACGGTAGTTTTTTTGTCGCAGACAATTTCGGCACGGCTTTCCATCCGGATAATTTCATCGAAATAGGCCACATCAACTAAAAGAGAGGAGTGCGTCGAAAAAATAACTTGGTCACCGCTTTCACCGATGCGTCGAAAAACACGCCTGATAGTACGTTGCGCTTGAGGGTGCATGTATAATTCCGGTTCCTCGACAGTGATCACGAGATTACGTTTTTTGCCATCAGGAGCTGCTGTCATATAATCCGCGTATCGTCGTAGGATAGTAAAAATAACAGCCCGTTGGAGACCATGGCCCTTGTTCTCGATAGCGTTTCGGAAACCATCATCCACAAAGAGCTTTGGAGCGTTGAGAAGGACTTCCAGCGTAGGAGTTTCAAACTCAATTTCAAGGTCGCATCCGGAGAAGAAGTCGTTCAAGAGTGTGTTAAGCTGCTTTTCTGTTTCAGCGATCAGAGGAACGCGTTCCTCCCCTCCAGCACGGTTCATTTGTTTGGCAACTTCACCGAGAATGCCGTCAATCTTTGCCCTTTTTTCCTGTGTAATCGTGTCAAGGATTGCGTACAACAATTTTCCGAAAGGGCTGCTCTTTGTTCCCTTGGATTCCTCAGTAACATCCCTGACTGCTGGAACAAGCACAAAGAAGGGCAGCGTCCCTTTAAGTACATTGGCATATCCTTTGGGATTGTCCACCCATGTATCTTGCATCGGAATCTTTTCTGCATTGACTGCGATAAACTCCTTGGATTTTTCCTTCCAATCTCCAACAGAAGGTGTTTTTGTGACATTCAGGAAATCCGCAAAACTTACGCCACCGACTTTCAATTGATCCCTATTTTTCCACCATTCCTTTATATTGTTGCCGTTGATGTTGGCTTCTTGAAGCCAGTCCGGCTCGGGTATGGGTTTTTTATAATGCTGTCCGATTCCAATTTTTTCCTCGGTTTGCTCTGCATCTTGATCGGTGTCATCGCTCTGTGCACCCATCCTAGCTGAACGCGCCATATGAAAGGTGCCATCTGGTTTGAGATAGGCATTCAGTGATTCCTTCTCTTTGGCTGTGATGTCCGAAAATATAGCCTCCACACGGATTTCTAAACCAGTATCCTTGTTCCAGAACGATTCTTCGTTCAAAGACTTCGAACTCGGATTGAAGAGGAAATCCAAGGCCCGAAGTACCGTTGATTTGCCTGCATTGTTCGCGCCGACCAAGGCATGCATACCGCCGATTTCAAGAGAGATGTTGCGGCATGATCGAAAGTTCTGGATTCGAAGTTGTATAAGCTTCATTGAATTCTCCTAATTTGGACTCCATTCTCTCATGAAATCAAATTTTAACCAGCGATTCCAGATCAAAAAACTCTGCCTCTGAAAGCGCCCTGTAACGTTCAGGATGGCAAGTCAGAATTAGAATCTGGAGGTGCTCGGCGGATTCCTCCAGAATAGTCATTACCCGGGCCAGACGGCCGGTATCGGTTGCCGTCAGCACATCATCGAGAACAACCATCTGGCGCTCATTTCTTGCCAGAACTTCAGCCAGGGCCAACCGGGTTGCCAGATAAAGCTGTTCCTGCTCGCCACCTGATAGATTGAACAATTCCACATGGGATTCGACCAGCTCCGGGCGGACTCCTGAAGGTCCAAAATTTTCTCCGATGGCGATTTGCCCGATCCGCCGTCCTGCAATCCGCTGCAGCAGCCGTGTGGCATTCTCCTCCACCGGTTTTGCCACCGAAGCCACCGCTTCGCTTTTGCACTGTTTAACCGTGTCGTAAAGAAGCTTGACGGCATCCATGCGAAGGTTTTCCCGCTCGATCTCCTCTTCAAGTCGAGCGACTTCCTCTTCAGCTTCGGCCAATATCGAATAGGGCCCCTGGGCTGTCAGGGTCTCCAGCGTGCCCATGGCCCGTCGCTCCTCATCCCGGGTATTCTGAACCAGTTCCTGGACGGCGGTTAGACTTTTCTCCAACTTTTCAAGAACCATCTCCGGATCATCTTCAAAGCATCCCAGTTTGTCCTCCAGATCTTTCACTGCCGCTTTGCCGGCATCATAAGCAAGCAAGAGCCGGTTAAACTCCGCTTCATGTTCTTTAGTTGTTTTACCGTTACTTGTTAGGTCAGACAGCTGGGCTTCAAGCCGCCTAAGCGCCTTGCGCACGTCATCCACTCTGCTGCTAAGGATCTGTTCCTGCTCCCTTGCCGATGACAAGGCCTTCTGGGCATTGTCCCAGGCTGTTTCTTCAGCACTGACTTTTTGGGCATGCTCCTTTTTTACATCATCGGCCTTGCGTTTTAATGCCTCGCTGTCCGGCGCCGAATCTTTCCATCCGTGGTGTTCTTTTTCAATTCCCACGAGCTGGGCGTCAAGATGCACCAGGTCCTGCTTCAAGCCATCGAATGTGTCTTCGCCAAGAAGGGCTTCCAGTTCCTTGACCGTATCACCAATCCGCCGGTCAAGCTGTTCCGCAGTTTCCGTGCGTTCTTCCAGAAGGACCAAATCCTGAGTTCCAAACAACCGGGTCTGCTCGCCGATCTCCATTTCCTTGTCCCGCAGCGTTTGACGATGGCCCTCTATATCCACCACCGGGCCGGATGCACGCAGCCGGGCCACACCTTTCAATTCAGCAATAATTTCAGGAGTCCCTTTCACAAGCTCTGCTTTGCCGGCGGTAATAGGCATCTGGCCGGAGCTCTCCCCGCTGAGAACATCCAGAATACCATCGGTTTCCGGAATGATCTCAAGGCTGATCATGGCCGAATCTATTAAAAGCCGGGCTTCTTCTCTTGCCTGGATTGCCTTCCGGATACGGTTTAAGGTTTTACGATCCGGCGCCACCCATTCGGATCGCTCTTTTTTTTGTTTTCTTAAATCTTTATCAGCCGCCTCGATTTTCCGAATACGCCTGTCAAGCTCCTTTCTCCGCTGTGAGATCTCAAGGTATTGCCGTGCCGCATCAGCATCCAGTTCAGCTTTTGCAGCGATATCGTCACCTTTTCTTACCGTGTCCAACCTCTTTTTTGCTTCGGCTGCCTCTTTTTCTCTCGTTCGCACCTCCTTTTGTTTAAGAGGCATCTCGGCCTCAAGTCGAGTAATTTCTTCTTTCTTTTCCTTGAATTCTTTTTCGGTGGCACGGATCAGATCTAAGTGCTGCTTCAACTGTCGATGCTGTGCTTCTGTTTTTTCCATATCGTTTTTTCGGCTTTTGTAATCGGTTTTAAGGCTGCGATACTGGTCGGCATGAGCACGCGTGTTCTTCACGGATTGGGTGAGCTCATCGGCATCCAAGCTTAACTGCCGATGTCGCGCCCCCAGTTCCTCCACTTTTCGGGATATCTCTTCACAACGCTGCAGCATCTCAAAAGCTTCCCCTCGGCGTTGTTTGGCCTGATTGAAAGATTCATTCAAGGTAACAATCGGCGGTGCCCCCCTCCCGGATTTGACGCGGCCCTGTCGCGTATAATAGCGATCATAGAT
>JAWOBE010000025.1:0-5680 GCA_046498185.1 Desulfatiglandaceae bacterium
GTTATTCCCTGAATACTCGGTGCCGGGAGTTGCAGGTGTATCGATCATTAATGACCGGATTTCAGAACCTGACTGGCCCAACGAGAGCATCATAGTCGCCGGTGTTCACGGTATCTCGAAGTCCGAATATGCAGATTTGTGTGCCATGCTTGGCGCTGTAGTCAGTCACTCGAACGCGCCGGCCTCGGTCCCGGATGACCAATGGGTGAATTGTGCTGTGACATGGGTCAAGGCACGCGACGGTGCAGTTGGAAAGTGGGTGCAGCCGAAGATCCGGCCTGCCTGGCCGGAAATGAAGGTCTCTTGCAGCGATATGTTTCGTGGCACCACCATTTACGTCTTTGAAGGTCGATACGAACCGAGTGGCTATCCGTGCAGAATCGTGACATTTATATGTTTCGACTGGGTTGCTGCCGTGGCTGGATCTACTGTTTGGCGTGAATTCCTTTCGCAGCTTAACGAGATTAAAACACAATCCGATCTGGACTGGGTTTTCGTTATTCAACACAACACAGGGCCAAACCACCCCTCATTTCTCAACAACACATATCAGTTTTTAACAGATACCTCTTATGCATTCATCCATAGAGACAAGGCTACAATCATTCATGCAAACACTGCGGTTTCCCGAGAGCCGGTTCGCACTGGGCGAGGAGGATTTTCGGCGTGTGTATTCTCACCAAGCGCGCAGTTGGAATGCGATTGTCACCGGCCCACTGTCTGCACACAGCCTATTTCCCTCAGAGGCAGCGATATACTTAAACGATGCAAAGATGTTGTCTTCAGGGAAATGGGGGAATGCATCCATATCTTTACCATACGGATTCCTCGCTTTGCCGGACCGGACGCGACAGATAAAGCTCTTCCGCTGCCAACGGCTGGCGTTTATGCAACGCGCGACACGCCCGATCCAAGACTTTGTAATGGTCCCGTTCCAGCTGCTGTCAAATGGATCAATGATCATCTCGATAGTATACGACATCTGTCGGCAAACATTCTTTCAGGGTGCCCTCTTAAAGCCGCGGCAGAAAAGATTGAGCCCATAATTATAGCAGAGATTCGCGCGATAAATGGACCCATGGCCTTTGATCAGGTCAACTGGGCTGCGTGTTCTTATTCGTACGGCATGGAGGCGCGAGATATGGTCCGCCGCGATAATGCTGACTTGTGGTCAGAACCTGAGGCCGACGCCTTGGAGCACTTACTCCATTCGCTAACTGCAGTCGGCCTTGCTTACAGTTTAGAAATTTCAGGCGCCATGCTCCATTGCTCGATACAAACAGATAACGGATTTGTGCAAGTTGTTGCCATTCGCGGTGATACATATGGGGATTGTCGCCACCATTATGATAGTTTGGTCCGACAACAAGGCCCAGATCCGGTCCTGGTAATAGCTCGCGATCGTGATAACCTCACCCCAGCACCGGAAGAGTTTTTGAGAATTGATGAAGTTGATGGTGAAAGTGGCTTGGCATTCCTCGATTTCCAAACATTGGTCACTAATTGTCGCACTCTCTCGGATAAGCATATCTTAAAGGAGAAGCTTGATGCAGTCCTACCAGGACATCGTCAAATCGTATGACAGACTCAAAAAAGTACTAGAAGATCGTATTCTCGAAAAGGGTACTAAATTGACTGTCTCTGCAGAAGATGACTATCCGCTGCTCGTACTGGAAACTTCTTCTGATTCAGCCGGTTTTGCAATTATTAACGGCACTTCCGAACCATCGTTTGCCTGCGCGTATGATACCTTCAAGAAGCTCTACCGGGAGAAACACACTTATTGGAGAAATCGCAACCTGTCCTTCGTTATCTGCCGGTCAGAGCCCAAGCCTGCGAGCGATGCATTTTTTGGTTCATTGGAGACAAATGTATACTTTTGCCGAAAATACGTTATCAATTTATCGTACTCCCCAGATGAACTTGAGCGAGAACTGCTTCGGCTCCCTTTCCTTCCTTTCCCAGAAGATCAGGTGGGCATGCTCGTGCGGCCACCCTCTGCACAGTCGCTTCTGCAGGATCTGAATGTAAGCGCTTCACTATCGCGCCAGATAGTGGTTCCCAGAGAGTATTCCGCATCCCATATTGTTGAACAACTTCTTGCTAAAAAGGAAACACTACCCCAAATTAATTACGGGGCAGAACCAGTTATGCAGCAACAAGTTCAACCTGTAGAGCGCATGCGAGTCAGGACAGTTGAGATTGAAGCCTTTCGAGCATACAAAAAAAAGCAAGTATTCGATGTGGACGCCGATATTGTTGTTCTTTATGGACCTAATGGTCTTGGGAAGACGTCCTTTTTTGATGCGCTTGACTACTTATGTACAGGGAGAATAGGGCGTCTTTGCCGTCAGCGAATCACTCAAAAGCGCTTCATCAATATTGCCAGTCATTTGGCCTCAACAACCAGTGACGGTTTGGTTTCGGGCTACCTGAGCCAAGGAGGCTCGGATCATTCAGTGGCACGAAGGGTTGCCGAATGGGGTACCGCATTGATTGATGGGGAGGAGCATGATCGAGCGAGCACATTGCAATTTCTGACTTCAGCCCAGTGGGGCCCCAAAAAAGCGCGGATCGAGCACCTCGAACGTCTCTTTCGAGCGACACACCTGTTTAGTCAAACCGACCCGGAACTAATGGTTGAATTTGAGCAAGATTCCACACTTTCTTCCGATCTGGTATCACGGATGCTGGCCCTCGATGATTATGCATCAGGATTGGCAAAATCAGAAGCGGTATTGGGAAATCTGCAAAAACTAATTACCCAGAAAAAACAACAGATAGACGCTCTTGAGAAGGAATTGAGCCAGGTAAATTTGCGGCTAAAGGAATTGCCGCAAATTCGGAGAGAGGTTGAAGGTGGTAGGCAAATCTCCAAGATTGTCGCCGAACTGATCAAGGAACTGCCACGACTTATCGATATGGAAATTGATAAAACCCAACCAACTGCAGAGAATGCCCGTGAATGGAGAGCCATGGCTGAATCGGCTCTCAAAAATGCCCAGGAAAGTCTTAGACGCCTTCAGATGATAGAATCCGACTTGGCAAAATATGATAAGAACAAACACGCACACCAAGAAACCGTGGCTCAGATTGCAAAGCTCGAGGAGACACTCAAAGAGAGAACGAATGAACAAGAGCGACAAAAGGAGGCATTGGACAAACTCTCAACCAGTTTAGAACAAGAACGCACCATTTTGGAACGCGCAAGGTCGAGTCAGCAGGGCTTGACAAAGCTTGACGGCCTCCAGCAGGTTTACCGGAAGATTGATAGCTCGCTCCGCCATTGGCACGAGGAGTTGAATCGAATATCTGGGGAAATAGAGAAGACTGATACTGAGCTTCAGCCGTTGTTAACTGTCGCAGAAAATCTGCGAACTCAAATTGCTAAGCATAACGAAACAATTCGAGACCATTCTCAAAAAATAGAAGCTTTATCGGAAATTCAAGATGGTCTTCCGGCATGGTGGGAAAATCGGGCACTCATAATTAGCCTTAAGGAATCTATTGCTGAGGCGCAATCAACCCTACGAAACGTCAATGCCGATATTGACGAGCTCAAAGCGGGAATGACTGAAAAGGAGCAGGAACTTGCCACGTGCGAGGGAAAATATAAAGAGTTTTCGGCAAACCGAGCTGAAATCTCTCAATTACTTGATGAACTGGAGGTTCACGTCTCAAACGGGATTTGCCCCACATGTGGCACTGATCATAAATCAAAGAGGGCGTTGATCCAACGAATTCACGCTCAAAAGGAAGCCAGGCCTGCTTTTGTAGACGAGCTCTCGAACCGCTGTGACGAACTCCGAAAAGCTCTGAAAAAGGACAAAACATCCCTTGCGACGGCCACCACGAAATACTCATACAAGACCAAAGAACTACAGGAAAATGAAAAAAAGCTTGCGGATGCACGTCAATCGTTGGCGTTATTCGAGAGAAGGGTAGCCAATACAGGGCTTTCAGTGAACGAAGATCTCGCAGACGCTATAGCACGCAAAACCACACAGGAGAAGCAGGCACTTTGCCGTTCGCGGGCCGATCTCACTCGGCTCGAATCCGAGTTGGATAGTACCACCAAGCGCATGAAGGAATTAGATCAGAACCGGGCGGCAAAGGAAAAGATTCGGAAGCAGGCAACGGCAACTATTGCGTCTCTGGAGAAACAGGTCGCTGACCTCCACGCTAAAGCTTATGAATTGGGACTATCCCTTGAAATGACCTCTCAGGAGCTGGCGGCGGAGAGCAAACAGGCGGCATCGCGTGAAGCAGAGGCTATCAAACGCATTGGTCATTTCTCTCCTCGGAGGGAGGCACTCACGAATGATTTGAGTATGATCAAAACAAAAATCAGTCAGGCCAGAAAAAAAATTGGCACACTATATCAAGAAAAAGAACGGTTGGAAGAGGATATGGGAGACTTCGTTGAGCGGGCAGCAGCGGTACTTGATCGTGATGCACTCACCCCTAAAGCCATTAGCGAGAAGATAAAACTAACAGAGAAGCGCATTGATAGGTTGCATGCGATCCAGAGACGCTGTTCGACGCTCGAGCTATCACTGGATGCCGCTCAACGAACTGCCATACGGTCGGAACTTGAGTCTCAAGTCAAATCACTGACAAACCAGGAGAGCGCTCTCAGAGAAGAAACCTCTAAATTGTCAAAGATTAAAAACTGGTTTGAGAGAGTAAGAGAGGTGCTTGATAAGCAGAGTTCACGTGCTGTTGCCAATCATGTTGAGACGCTTGGCCCTCTTACAACCTTAATCCAGAAGCGACTTCGCACTGTGTACGGCTTCGGCGACATTGCCCTTGATGCTAAAGGAAAGGAGATCCGTGTCGCGGTTGGATGGGAAAGCGAGAAAGTCAAGCCTGCCGACTATTTCAGCGACTCACAGAAACAGATACTCATGCTCAGTATGTTTCTCGCAGGTAGACTGACCCAGTCCTGGTCCGGCTTTGCGCCGATCCTAATGGATGATCCGGTTACTCATTTTGATGATCTCAATGCGTTTGGTTTTGTGGAGCTCATAAGAGGCCTTGTGAGTACGTCCCCGGGTAGGCGACAATTTTTCATCTCCACTTGTGAACATCGCTTGTTCGACTTAATGATAAAGAAATTTAGAAGGTTAGAAGGAGGAGCAAAATTTTACAAATTTGAGAGTATTGGTCGTGATGGGCCGGTTGTGCATAGTTTGGGTCAATAATGAACCGGTGACCCGGGGTCGGACCAAATTAACTAACCTGTTAAAATCATGTGGAATAAAAAAAATAAGCTCGTTTTCGGCCCTATTTTTTGCTTTTTGTTGCCAAAAACGGCATTTTAGACATGGTAAAAGTAAAGCAGACTTTTCCAGCTCTAATCGAAACAGAGCAAGCAAGGTTAAAAAGTAAATCTGGGAAAAAGCAGCCAGATGGATTATATGCATAAAGATAGAAATCGGTTACAACCTTTCCACTGAGCCCCTAAATCTTGCCGAGAGGTGTCATACATGGCCAGACGTAAAGAGAACGAGATCCTTTATGATATAATTGGAAATTTTTTGAACAATTGCCTGGTTTCCGACAAATCTTTGCTATGGCCCGCTCAAAATTATTGGACACTGGACAATCTTGGGGCATTAAAGTGCCATATGATCGATGCACCTGAATATGGCGCTACGCTTTCCTTTGAAGATAAGCT
>JAWOBE010000210.1:0-24236 GCA_046498185.1 Desulfatiglandaceae bacterium
GTCTTTCGGCGACAGGCTGTGCATCATCGGCAATGTATCCAATGAGCTTCTGCGCAGTGCAAGTCCGGTTGAAATTGAGGAAAGAGTACGCTACCTGATGGAGAACGTCGCTCCCGGTGGTGGCTACATGCTGGGATCCGGGAATTCGGTCGCAGAGTGGTCCCGTTTCGAAAACTACTTGGCCATGCGGGCGGCCACATTTCGGTATGGAGGTTATCGAGGGTAAGTTGAAATGTTAGCGTTTTTAAAAATTACTTACGTTTTGAGTGCTTGACTTTATATGAGTCAAAGGAAATGCCGTGTTGGACGCATGTGGCAGCCCTGGGGCCATGGAGCTTCGGGTAGCAAGCCGGTTGAGGAGGAGTTTTAATGGCTGATTATAAAGATTTTGGATTGAGAGAACCGAGCCCGGATTTTGAGCGAATCCGCAAAACCGTTAATCATCAGGAACCAGACCGGGTACCGCTTCTTGAATCTTTGGTAGAGTACCCTGTCCAGAGCCAATTTTTGGGCCGTGAAGTGAAATCCGATGACATCGAATCGCAGGTGGAGTTCTATTACCAGGCTGGTTACGACACGGTCCCTGTAACAGTAAGTGCCATGGCTTTCGGTAAAGTAGACGATTCTTCTCCAATAAGTCGGGTTATTCGCGATAAGATGCTTAAGGATGAATCGGAAAAAGAAGATATGACAAAATGGAGTCTGGAATACCGGAGCTTCATCAGTGATCGGAAGGATTTTGAAGCATTCCCATGGGAAGAGTTTGAAAATCCGGAGATTTTAAAGCCACTATATGAAGTCAAAGGTTGTCTTCCGGACGGAATGAAAGTGGTGGCGAATTCCGGGAAGATTTTTACCCTTACCTGGATGCTGATGGGTTTTAACAATTTTGCGACTAAACTGATTATGGACGAGCAACTAGTGTCGGATGTATTTGGAAAGGTCGCTGAAATTCAGCTCAATATGCTCGATAAGATATTCGAGCTTCCCTATGTGGGTGTTGTTTGGCTCGTGGATGATCTGTCTTTTGGAAACGGACCGATTATTTCCCCAGCGCATTACAGGAAATTCGTATTCCCTTGGTACAAAAAGATTGCTGAAAAGTGTCATGAAAACAATGTGCTTGTTTTCCAGCATTCAGATGGGGATTTGACGCCTTTAATGGAGGATATCATAGATATCGGATCCGACCTTCTACATCCGATAGATCCCACATGCATGAGTATGAAAACGGTCAAAGAGAAATGGGGAGACCGGCTGGCATTTGCCGGAAATGTTGCCAATGAACTACTTCGGAGTGGCACACCCAGTGAAATCGATGCCAGAGTAAAATATCTTATGGAAACGATGGGTCCGGGTGGAGGTTACTGCCTTGCCGCCGGCAATTCGGTTACCGAGTGGGGAAAATTTGAAAATTATATTGCCATGCTGCAAGCGGCTGAAAAGTATGGTAACTATCCTATTAAATGATGCCGAGCTCTTCTCTGTTGGTAATAGGAATTTGAACTTTTAATTTTTATGCCGGGGTGGCCATGCTGCCGTTGGTCTTATTATCTACAATATGAAAAGGAGCCTTGCGATGTACGAAAACCTGGAAGAAATAAAGAATGCGATTATAGGCGGGAAATACGACCAGATCGAAGAACTGGTCAAAAAGGCTATCGACTCCGGGGCGGATCTGGAAGAATTGATCAACGACGGCATGGTGGCCGCCATGGATGTAGTCGGGGAGAAATATTCCAGAAACGAGATCTACGTGCCTGAAATGCTGGTTTCGGCGGTGACGATGAAAAAGGGGCTGGATTTGGTGAATCCGTTGCTCCAAGCCGGTGCCAAGGAATCCAAGGGTACCATAATAATGGGCACGGCAAAGGGAGATATCCATGATATCGGCAAAAACCTGGTGATAATGATGCTTCAGGGCGCCGGGTTCGACGTAATTGACCTGGGAGTCGATTTGTCCGCCGAGAAGGTTGTCGAAGAGGTCAAAAAGGTCAAGCCCGATATTCTTGGGATAAGCGCTCTTCTGACCACGACCATGCCGGAAATCAAAACGGTGATCGATGAATTGAAGAAACAGGGGATCAGGGACAGCGTTAAAATTATGGTAGGCGGAGCCCCGGTGAACCAGGAATGGGCCGACAAAATCGGCGCGGATGGCTATGGGGCGGATGCCGGCCAGGCAGTGGATCTGGCCCGGAGGCTTGTGGCCGCTTAATTAACAAATGTAAGCTGGAAAGCGAAAACGGGGAGGAGCGACTCGCACTCGCCTTTTCGCTTTCCCCTTTTGGTCCTCCGATTTTTTATATTTACCTCCTGAGATCCTCCCTAGTGGCTGGTTTTTTTTTGACTGATAACGAGGCCCTGGTTATACTCGGAGTTAAAAATAATATTTTTTATTTCACATTATACTTTCTCCAATAGAGATTTCTTTTCGTGATTGCTCCATGTCGTTTTTATTTGATACATAATACTGTGTCCCACGGTTTTTCATTGGGTTGAAGAAAGGAGATTATTTGACAATTTCCGAAGATGGAGGACCATCCGGGGATAATGGAGCGTCTGAATCGGAATAATTTGTAGAATTACCAGTTTACGAGAACTTCATAAAGAAAAGGAGGGCTGGCAATTGGATGAAAGAGATGTCATGGAGGTGGATGTTCTCTTCGTAGGCGGGGGAATTGCGTCATTGAGCGGTGCGCTTCACCTTTCCAACCTTGTCAAGAAACACAATGAGATGGTGGATCGGGAAGGTGAAGGAACGAAATTGGAAGAGCTTGCCATAGCGGTGCTCGAAAAAGGCGCATACGTTGGGTCACACAACATCTCCGGTGCGGTTATCGATCCGGTTGCCTTGAAGGAGCTGGTTCCGGATTATGCGGAAAAAAATGCTCCGATCGAGGGGGAGGTGACCAAGGAGGAAGTATGCTTCCTTACAAGCGGAGGCAGGATCAAAATGCCGATTACTCCTCCCCCGTTGAACAATCACGGCAATGTGGTTGTTTCCCTTTCTAGGCTCAACGAATGGTTCGGCGGTCTTGTCGAGGAGGCCGGAGTAGATATTTTTCCCGGTTTTCCATGCACAGAGGTCCTCTATGACGGAGATAGGGTTGCGGGGGTCAGGACTGGAGACAAAGGTATCGACGCCGATGGAAACCAAAAACCCAATTATGAACCTGGAATCGATCTCAAGGCCAAGGTGACGATTTTCGGAGAAGGCACCAGAGGCAGTCTTGCCCAAACAGTTATACGGAAATTCAACCTGTCCGACGGAAAAAATCCGCAGGGCTACGAGGTGGGTGTCAAGGAAGTATGGGAGTTGCCGGGGCAGGAAAGACTCAAGCCGGGAGACGTGATTCACACGATGGGATATCCCCTCAAAAGTGATGCCTTCGGGGGAGGGTTTGTGTACGGCATGCGGAACAACCATGTTTCAATCGGCCTGCTGACCAGTCTTGATTACAAAGACCCCTTTATGGATCCCCACAGGATGTTTCAAAAATTCAAAACCCATCCTTACATAGCGGAGATATTGAAAGACGGAAAGCCGGTGCAGTTCGGAGCGAAAAGCGTGCCGGTCACCGGCTATTATTCGATCCCCAGGGTCTATTTCGACGGTGGTGTTCTCATCGGGGACTCGGCAGGGTTGTTCAACGGGATGAAAATCAAGGGAATACATTATGCGATGAAATCAGGGATGCTTGCAGCCGAGGCTGTTCTCAACGCATTTGTGAAGGACGACTTTTCCGCAGCGTCTCTTTCGGATTATGAAAAGGCGGTCTATGAAAGTTATATCGGGAAACAACTATACAAGGTTCGAAATTTCCGCCAGTCTTTCGAGGGAGGACTCTGGGGAGGCTTGTTCCGAGTAGGAATCCAGTATTTACTGGGAGGAAGGGATTGGAGCGACCACCTGAAGGCTGAACCCGATTACACCAGAATGAAGAGCGTGGCGGATTATTACGGCACGGATTCACCGTCCGATGAGCAGAAAGCCGTTATCAAATATGACGGCGAGCTCACTTTCGACAAGGAGACGGATGTTTACCATTCCGGATCGACGCATGAGGAAGCCCAGCCGCCTCATCTACAGATTGCGGATTTGAATATTTGCTATACCAAGTGCAGAGAACTGTACCAGAACCCATGTGTGAACTTTTGTCCTGCCGGCGTTTACGAAATGGAAGTGGACGAAGAAACCGGAAAATTGAATTTAAAGCTGAATTTTTCAAACTGTGTCCATTGTAAAACCTGTGACATCAAGGACCCGTTCGAGAATATTACCTGGGTTCCCCCTGAAGGAGGCGGAGGACCCAAGTATACGATCGTGTAACGGGCAGGATCAGGGGATGATTCGACGGCCCGGGGGCCACCGTAGCAGGTTCGGCCTCCGGGTCTTCTGGTTCAAGTTGACGGATTAGGGGGAGTGATGAACAGTAAGATGCATCGGGTTGTATTCGAGCCGATGGGGCTTTCCGTACAAGTCCCTGAAGGAACGACTCTTTTGGAAGCAGCAGTTTCGCTTAAAATACCCATCAGGTCGGATTGCGGCGGCAGCGGACTATGCGGGAAATGTGTAGTCCAGGTTGATTTGGAAGATTCGCTGTCTCCAATGAGCGAAGCCGAAGAAGATCTTTTAGGTGAGGAGGAACAGGTTTCCGGGCACCGCCTTGCCTGCCAGGCACAAGTTCTCGGTCCGGTTAGAGTGGCCGTTCCGCGGGGGACTCTCGATATCGGCGCTGCGTTGGGAAAAACCGATATAGAGGCGGTTTTTGAACTGCACCCCATGGTCGAGCGCATGAAAGCCGGGGAGGGCGATAGAGGGTCTGGAAATGAAGTTGAGCTTCCAGCGGATCGTGCTGCTCTCTTAACATCCGGAGTATCCGGGAGAGAAAACGTTGGGGGAGCGGTGAACCTCAACGGATTGAGGGATATGGCCAAACCAGACCGTTTCCGCGGTGAGATGACCCTGGTAAACCACAGCAAACGGGGTATAACTGCGGCGCTTCCGGGAATCCGGCCGCGTTCCCTGGGGGTTGCACTGGATATCGGAACCACGACGATAGCCTGTTATCTTTGTGATATGTCTTCTGCCAAAGTCATTGCTTCGCAGGCTTCGGCAAACCCCCAGAGGCGCTTTGGCGAGGATGTGATAAGCCGAATCGCTTTCTGTGATTCCAGGGATTCTGGCACCGAAATTCTTCGTGAGGCGGTTGTTGAAGAGATAAATGGATTGATCGCGGGCTGCATTAAAAATGCCGACGCAGAAATGCAGGACGTGGACGAGGTGACAGTCGTGGGCAACACGACGATGCAGCATCTTTTTTGCGGCATTCACCCTCACGGGCTGGGCGTTTCGCCATATCTGCCGATTTTCGCCGGAGGTTTGAATCTGCCTGCAGGGGAGTCCGGTCTTTCGCTGAATCCAGGCACGAACGTATACATTTTTCCTGTGGTATCGGGTTTCGTCGGCGGGGACACCCTCGGGGCCGTTGTTGCAGAAAAACCCCACAGGTCGAAACAGACAACCTTGATCGTGGATATTGGAACCAACGGGGAAGTGGTACTTGGTTCCAAGGATGGCCTTTGGGCCACCAGTTGTGCAACGGGTCCGGCGCTCGAAGGGGCGCAGCTGGAATGCGGGATGAGAGCATCTCCAGGTGCGGTTCATCGCGTCAGTTATGATGATAAAAGCGGGTTTGATTTTGAGATAATCGGAGGACCGTCGGAACCGGCCCGGGGGCTCTGTGGGTCCGGGGTAATCGACGCCGTGGCCTCCATGCTACGCGGCGGCATAATGCTTTCGAGCGGCAGGTTGAGAGAGGGTGAGCCTGGAGTTGTGGTGGATGCGGACGGCATAGGACGATCCTTTGAACTTGTACCCTCCAGGTATTCTTCCACCGGTCGGCCGTTGTTCGTCAGTCTGAACGACATTCGGCAGATTCAGCTGGCCAAGGCTGCGCTCAGAGTCGGCATCGAAGCGCTGATGCGACGGGCAGAGGTGAAATATATAGATACTCTTGTGCTGACGGGTGCTTTTGGTGCCCGGTTCGATTGGTCTAATGCAATCGCAATCGGGATGTTCCCCGACCGGTCATCATTTGGGTCCGTGCGTGCCGTCGAAAATGCGGCAGGAGTGGGGGCCGTTATGGCTTTGCTCGACGGCCGGGTTCGGGAAGAGGCCGAATCCTTGAGCCGGAGCATAAAATTTCTGGAATTGGCCCAAGAGCCGGGGTTCGCGACCGAATATCCGCTTTACATGTCATTTCCGGAGCCGTAACTTTTCATCGTTTTCCCCACAGAACCTTTTGGAATTCCAATCTTCACGTCGTTGTCAGTGAAGCGGAAGCGAAACGGTTGTCGTTGTCGTAATCGAGATCCCTCGGCCCCGGTATCGGGGTCGAACGTTTTACAGCTAGTTCCTTCCACCCCCGGTAGTATCGGGGAGGACAATTGATAAGCACTGCAAAATATCAGTTTGATTGAAAAAGTTTATTGAATGAGGTAATTAATTACTTATTATTCACAGAAGCGGTTCTCAAATGTTTGACGGAGAGGGAGGGGCGTGATGGCTGTAATAAATATTAAGGGAATGTCCTGCGAACATTGCGTGAAGGCAGTTACGAAGGCCCTTGAGGGTGTCGAAGGGGTAGCCGATGTCCGGGTAAACCTGGAAAAGGGCCAGGCCGAATTTCGTGAAGCCGGCCCGGTTGATATGAAAAAGATCTCTGAAGTCATTGGCAAAGCCGGTTATGAAGTCGTCTGAGAAGGCTACGGTGTCGATCGCCGGCATGTCATGTTCCGCGTGCGTTCGGCGCATCGAAAAAGGACTCGAGACGATGGAAGGCGTCGAGCGGGCGGCGGTCAATTTCGCGCTCGAAAACGCCCTGGTGGAGTTTGATCCCTCGGTTGTGACCCTTGAAGCCATCCAGAAGGCTGTCCAGGACCTGGGCTACAAAGTTATAGCCGTCAGCCGGGACGTTTCGGAGCCCTCGTTGAAGACCACGGTGAGCGTCGGGGGGATGACATGCGCGGCATGCGTTCGAAGGGTCGAATCGGTGCTCGATGCTCTTGACGGGGTGACGGAGGCGTCGGTGAATCTTGCGACCGGCAAAGCGACGCTGGTACATGATCCGATGTGGGCCGGGGTTTCATCGGTCGCAAAAGCCCTGGAGGATTCGGGTTACGAATATCTGGGAATACCCGAGGAATCCTCGGAAGATCCAGGCGAGGCTGCACGCCGGAAGGATCTGAGGGATCTCAAAATTCGTTTTATGACCGGGGTTGTCTTGAGCGTAGCGATCCATATCGGATCGATGCAGCACTGGTTTCCGTTTATCCGGGATATCCCCCGCCAGCAGATGCTTTATATACTTTTTGTGCTTGCGACCCCTGCGGTTTTCTGGGTTGGAGGCAGGTTTTTTTCCGGGGCGTGGAAGGCGGCCAGGCAGAAGACCACCGACATGAATTCACTCGTAGCCGTCGGTGCCTCGGCCGCGTATTTTTATTCTTCCCTGGCGACCTTTTTCCCCGGTCTTTTTGCGGCGGGAGGAATCGAGCGCCATGTCTACTTCGACGGCGCATCGATGATCGTCGCTTTCATCATTCTCGGCCGCCTGCTTGAAGCCAAAACCAGGGGGAAGACGTCGTCCGCCATCAAGCGTTTGATGGGGCTTAAGCCGAAAACTGCGCTGGTGCGGCGGAACGGGAATGAAATGGAGATCCCGGTCGATGAAGTGATTGTCGGCGACGAGGTGATTGTACGCCCCGGTGAAAGAATTCCGACCGACGGGAATGTTGTTTCAGGGTCTTCATCAGTTGATGAGTCTATGCTGACAGGTGAAAGTATGCCGGTGGCCAAGGAGGTCGGAAGCGAGGTTTTCGGTGCGACCGTAAACGGACACGGCGGGTTCACATTTAAAGCCACCCGGGTTGGGCGGGACACTGCGCTTGCCCAGATCATTCGGCTTGTTGAAGAAGCCCAGGGTTCGAAAGCAGGGATTCAACGCCTGGCCGACAGGGTCGCCTCGGTTTTTGTGCCGGTGGTGTTTGGAATCGGCCTGGTGACTTTTTTGATCTGGTATTTCCTGGTGCCCGAGCCGGTTTTTACCAGGGCATTGCTTAATTTCGTATCGGTTTTGATCATTGCCTGCCCATGCGCGATGGGGCTTGCGACCCCGACTGCGGTTATGGTCGGGACCGGCTTGGGGGCTGAAAACGGGTTGTTGATAAAAGGGGGAGAGATCCTCGAGAAAGCCTACAGGCTCGATACGGTGGTATTTGACAAGACCGGAACCCTCACCCTCGGAAAGCCTGCGGTTACGGATATTATACCCGCTGCGGATGTCTCACGGGAGCGATTGCTCCAGGTTGCAGCTTCAGTGGAGGCTGCCTCCGAACACCCGCTGGCAAGGGCGGTGGTGGCCGGTGCGCGTGCTGAAGGGATCGAGCCGGAACAGGTAAAAAATTTCAAGGCTCTTTCAGGTTTCGGCGCCGAGGCGTCGCTTGACGGCAAAAAATGCATTCTAGGGAATCCACGCCTCATGGAACTCCGGGAAATGACCATGAATGCAGTCGACAGGGATGCCGCCCGGCTTTCGGCCGAAGGAAAGACCAGTGTGATGGTTTCACTGGAAGGAGAGGTTATAGGCGTGATCGGGTTTTCGGATCAGCCGAAGCCCTCCGCTGCTGAAGCCGTCCGCAGGCTGAAAGATATGGGGCTCCAGACAGTGATGCTTACCGGGGACAACGAGGCTACTGCACGTGCTGTGGGTGACTTGCTGGGCATCGAGGAAATTCGAGCCGAAGTCCTTCCGGCCGAAAAAACCGATGAAATCAAAAAGCTTCAGGCAATGGGCCGCGTGGTGGCGATGGTTGGAGACGGGATAAACGATGCACCGGCATTGACCGCCGCCGATATAGGAATCGCGGTAGGGGCGGGGACTGATGTTGCGATGGAGGCGAGCGACATTACCTTGATGCGGGAGGATCTTAACGCTGTCCCCATGGCGATAAGCCTTTCGTTTCACACGATGAGGGTTATCAAGCAGAACCTGTTTTGGGCATTTTTTTACAATTCCCTGGGAATACCTTTGGCTGCGGGTGTTTTCTACCCGTTTTTCGGTATCCTGTTAAACCCGGTATTCGCTGCCGCGGCGATGGCGATGAGTTCAGTGTGTGTTGTCGGAAATGCACTGCGCCTTCGGTGGGTTTGGGCGAAAGAGATCCGGGGGTGAATAAAAAAATATATTTGAACCGACGAAAATAGAGGCGATGGATATGGAAAGAGAATTCTGGACGATGACCGAGGCACTTGAGTTTTTTGAGGTCGAGGAAAGTTTTCTTTTCGAACTGGAAGGGGAGGAAATCATTTGCCCCAGATGCTTTCAGGGCTCGGATATGAAGCATTTATCGATCGAGGAGATGGAAAAGGTGCGCATTGCCAAGGTTCTCTGCGAAGAGATGGGCGTGAATCTTTCGGGGGTTCAGGTGATTCTGCACATGAGGCAGCAGATGATGGAGATGCGCAGGCAGTTCGATGTTATTCTGGAGGATTTGAGGGATAGGTTTCTGGAATTACACTCCGGGTCGTGATTTTGATGTAGTGTTATAATTTCAGTTTGGACCTTACATCTTCACGGTAGAAATTGTCGATTTTTTCGACCGCCTGAACGAGTTCTTGCTCCGAAGACCCGGGCACTTTGACCGCCAGTTTCAGCAGCATATCCCCCCGCCGTTTCGTCCGGGTGTTTACGGCTCCTTTCCCTTTCAATTTAAGGGTTTGCCCGGACTGGCTTCCTGGTGGTATTTTCACTTTCACCTCTCCGTCCACCGTCGGGACGTTGACCGAGGCCCCGGCCACCGCTTCTTTTACCGTGATCGGCAACTCCATTATCAGGTTGTCGCCGTCTCGGGAAATCAATCGATGGGGTTTGACGTGCACGATCAGGAATAGATCTCCGGGTTTGCCTCCGCCGGAACCCGGCTCTCCTTTGCCCGCCACTCTTACTTTCGAGCCTTCGTTCACTCCCGGGGGTATTGTGACCTTTATCGTTTCAACTCCTTCCACCCGTCCGGTTCCGCTGCAGGACGGGCAGGGCCGGCCGATGGTTCCATGCCCCCCGCAGTCGGGGCATACTCTCGTAAAGTTCAAGGGCCCCCCGGCTATATTCAACCGACCGGAACCGCCGCACGTGGGGCACGTGGTTCTCTGGGCGGAGGAATCCGATCCGGTTCCGCCGCAGGCAGTGCATGTTTTTCCGCCTTTAAGGGATATTTCGGTTTCAAAACCTCTCAACGCGGAGAGAAAGTCTATGGTTATGTGATGCTCGAGGTCCCTACCGTCCACGCCCGCCTGCCCGCTGAATCCGCCGAAGCCACGGCTCCGGCCCGTGGAGCCGAACAGATCTCCGAAAACATCTTCATAGCTCTGGTATCGTCCGAAACCTTCGGTTCCACCTGCGCGTGTCCGGCCCTGCACGTTTTCCCATTCCTTGTATTGCCTGGCCTTGTCGGCGTCGAAACCCTGTTTTAATGCCTCTTCTCCGAATTCATCATAGAGTTTTCGTTTGTCTTCTTTCCCCAGGACATCATAGGCTTCGGATATTTCTTTGAATTTGGTCTCAGCTTGGATATCTCCGGGATTAATGTCCGGATGCCACTTCCGGGCGAGCTTACGGTAAGCCTTTCTGATTTCTTCCTGAGAGGCGGTTTTAGCAATTCCGAGAACGGCGTAATAATCTTTGGCCATATAAAAATCACTCCTGAAAAATACCTGATCCGGGGTTTTCCTATTCCATCGACCTGATGAATTATAATTGACATCGGGGAAATGTCAAACCTGGGTAGGCCATTTGTAAGACGGTGTTAAAAATGCTTTAAATTTACCATGTGTTTCTGTTATAGTACGCCTGCATTCCTTGGAAGGACCTCAATATATATACGCTACAGTCACATTGCAGATAAAAATGACATAGGAGTGGAAATGGGCTCTGAAAATTTCCTCACGATAGACGAAATGAAGGTTGATTTCAAACCAGGCGAAACGATTCTCGAAACCGCACGGCGTCACGGTGTTCACATTCCGACTTTGTGCCACATCCAGGGTTTGGAAGCCACCGGCGCATGCAGAGTCTGCGTGGTGGAGGTCAAAGGCGCCCGCAATCTGGTTGCTTCCTGTGCGGCGCCTGCGGCGGGGGGTATGGAGATCTACACCCATTCGCCGCGGGTCTTGCAGGCTCGAAAGGTGTATATTGAGCTGCTGCTCGCCTCCGGTCATCATTATTGTGCGACCTGCGAAGCTTCCGGAGACTGCCGGCTTCAGGATCTGGCCTATGAATACCAGGTTGAATCCGTTAGATTTCCCGAGTCCCCGACCCGTTATCCTGTCGAAGAAAACGATTTGATCCTCCGTGATTTCAGCAGGTGCGTGATGTGCGGCCGCTGCGTTCAGGCCTGTAATGAGATTCAGGTTAATCAGGCGATTTCGTTCGGTTACCGTGGTGTGGATTCCAAGATCGTGACCGCGGGGGACTTTCCTTACAGCAATTCGGACTGCGTTTTCTGCGGAGAATGCGTGCAGGTCTGCCCGGTAGGTGCCTTGATCGCCAGGCCGAGCCGCTTTTCAGGCAAGCCGTGGGAGATCGAAAAGGTTCGGACTACATGTCCTTACTGTGGTGTCGGGTGCCAGATGGACCTCCATGTGAAGGATAACCGAGTCGTCAAAATCACCGGTGCAGAGGATACCGGCCCGAACCATGGAAGTCTTTGTGTCAAGGGGCGTTTCGGATATGACTTCATTAATGACCCCGGACGCTTGAAGATGCCGCTCGTGCGCAGGAACGGAGTATTCCACGAGACTTCATGGGACGAGGCTCTAGGCCTTGTGGCAGAAAAGTTCCGGGCCGTTAAGGATGAGTTTGGTCCGGATGCGATAGGAGTCCTTTCCAGTGCGCGGGTGACCAACGAGGATAATTATATTGCGCAGAAATTCACCAGGGCCGGGATCGGCACCAACAATATCGATCATTGCGCACGTCTCTGACACTCCTCCACGGTGGCAGGTCTTGCCGCCGCTTTTGGAAGCGGTTCTATGACGAACCCGATAGAGGATATTGAAAAAGCGCAGGTTATTCTGATAACCGGTTCCAACACCACCGAAAACCACCCGGTGCTCTCTTCTTATGTTAAAAGGGCGGTGACCCACCTGGGCGCTAAGCTGATCGTCGTCGATCCGCGCAGAATTCCTATCACCCGGTTCGCCGATATCTGGCTCAGGCAGACGCTGGGAACGGATGTGGCCTGGATAAACGGGATGATGCATGTGATCATTCGAGACCACCTCTATGACGAGGACTATGTAAAAGCCCGCACGGTCGGTGTGGACGAAATCAAACAGGTGGTTGAAAAATATACGCCCGAATATGTCGAAGGAATAACCGGTATCCCTGCGGGAGATCTGACGGCCGCAGCCAGGCTTTATGCCGGGGCCCACGCCGCTTCCATCCTTTATGCGATGGGGATAACCCAGCATGTCAGTGGTACCGACAATGTAAAATCCCTTGCGAACCTTGCCATGCTTTGCGGGAACGTCGGTGTTCCGGGAGGTGGCGTAAATCCGCTGCGTGGGCAGAACAATGTTCAGGGCGCGTGCGATATGGGCGCTCTTCCCACCGTTTATACAGGATATCAATCCGTGGCGGATCCGACTGTCAGGGAACGCTTCGGACAAGCCTGGGGGGTGGAGAATCTGCCGGACCGTCCTGGACTCACGGCAACCGAGATGATGGAGAAGGCTTTTACCGGGGATCTCAAGGTGATGTACATCATTGGTGAAAATCCGATGGTGTCTGATCCGGATTTGAATCATGCAAAGAAAGCGGTCGGGAACCTGGATTTTCTGGTGGTTCAAGATATTTTTCTCACCGAAACGGCCCGGGAGGCGGATGTGGTTTTGCCTTCGACCGCGTTCGCCGAAAAAAACGGGACTTTCGTGAATACAGAGAGGAAGGTCCAGCTGGTGCGCAAGGCTGTAGATCCGCCGGGGGAGGCCAGGGAGGACTGGAGGATATTGACGGATTTGTCCGCCAGGTTGGGATTTCGTATGGAATATTATGGCTTGGATGAAGTAATGGAAGAAATTGGAGAGGTTACGCCTAGTTATCGGGGAATAAATTACCGGCGGCTGGAAGAAGGAGGCATCCACTGGCCCTGTCCCGACATCGATCATCCAGGGACCCCGTGCCTGCATATCGACCGATTCACTTGCGGACTGGGGGTTTTTCACGCGATAGACTTTGTCCCTCCGGATGAAACACCGGATGGGGACTATCCGTTTTATTTGACCACCGGCAGGGTTCTATACCAGTATCATACCGGCACGATGACGATGAAAAGCTTCGGCCTGAACAATCTCGCCCCTGGATGTTTCGTTGAGATGGCTCCCGAGGATGCAGACAAGTGCGGTATAGCGGAAGGAGAATTGGTTCGGGTGGTCTCGAGGCGCGGGGAATTGACCGCCCATGCCAGGATTTCGGAAAAGGCCGTCGAAGGGACGGTGTTCCTCCCGTTTCATTTCGCCGATGCTGCGGCCAATCTGCTTACGAACTCCGCGCTTGATCCTGTTGCCAAAATTCCTGAATTCAAGGTGTGCGCCGTGCGGATCGAGAAAAATCAAGCTGATGCGGCTTGAATTGCAGATGGAGCTTTTTATCGAGGAGCTGTAACACAAAGTACACCGGAGATATTAGATATGAATTTTACAAAAGACCTATGGACCGTTAACCCAGACCTCACCCCGGAAATCATGGAGAAGGTGGACGAAGTGATTGACCACTATAAATCGAAACAAGTCAATCTTATCCCGGTGCTGGAAGAATGCCAGGAAATCGCCGGATACCTGCCTGTTGAGCTCCAGCGTTACATCGGCCGGGGGCTCAATATCCCCGGAAGCACGATTTACGGGGTCGTGACCTTTTATTCGTATTTTTCGATGGTGCCGAAAGGAAGGCACACCATAAAGGTATGTATGGGAACCGCCTGCTACGTCCTGGGTATTGGCGAGGTTTTGAGCCGGATACAATCCGAATTCGGTCTCGAGGTGGGGAGTACGACCGAAGACAGAAGATTTTCCCTTGAAGCGGTAAGATGCCTCGGCGCCTGCGGGCTCGCGCCTGTTATGGTTGTCGATTCAGATACCCACGGCGGAGTGAGAGCAGATCGTGTCCTCAAAATCCTTAGTCGTTACGAATAGGTGCTCGGGCGAAAGCCTTTTTAGCAGTCAAGTAGCTACCCGGAGGAAAGTAAATGCGGAAACTGACCGTGCAGGACCTTCACGAAATAAAGGAAAAACATAAAAGCCAGACGGCTATCAGGCTGGGGACCTCGTCGGAAACAGGAGATTCGGCGGTCAAACACCTGATGATATGCGGGGGGACCGGGTGCCATGCCACCGGCAGCATCGCTGTGATCGAAGCTTTCCGGAAGGAAATATCCTCGCGTGGCCTGGAGGAACGTTTCAAGGTTGTAGAAACGGGGTGCAACGGGTTTTGTGCGAAAGGGCCGGTGATGGTGGTCCAGCCGGATGGCGTTTTCTATGTGCAGCTTAAACCCGAAAACGCCGTCGAGATAATCGAAGAGCACCTCCTCAACGGCCAGCCGGTCGAGAAGCTGCTTTATAAGGATCCGGTCACGAAGAAACCTGTCCCGCACCTGAAGGATATCGCGTTTTTCTCAGGGCAGCATTCGCTGGCTCTAAGGAACAAAGGCATCGTCGATCCTGAGTTGATAGACGATTATATTGCCGTGGACGGCTATTTCGGCGCTGCAAAGGCGTTGCTGGAAATGAGGCCCACGGAAATCGTCGATGAAGTCAAAACGTCCGGACTGAGGGGCCGGGGAGGTGCCGGTTTTCCGACAGGGTTTAAATGGGGCTTTGCGGCCAAATCATCAGGGGATGTCAAATATGTGCTTTGCAACGCAGATGAGGGAGACCCAGGCGCATTCATGGACAGGAGTGTACTTGAAGCGGATCCCCACGCAGTGCTTGAAGGGATGATTATCGCCGCGCGTGCGGTGGGGGCTCACTACGGATATATTTATTGCCGTGCGGAATATCCTCTCGCCGTTAAAAGGCTTCATATAGCTATTTCCCAGGCCAGGGAATATGGACTGCTGGGTGAAGACATCCTGGGCAGTGGTTTCGACTTCGATCTCGAAGTTTACCAGGGGGCCGGTGCGTTTGTATGCGGTGAAGAAACCGCGCTTATGCTTTCGATAGAAGGAAAGCGGGGCATGCCCCGGCCGAGGCCGCCTTTTCCCGCACACCAGGGGCTGTTCAAGAAACCCACGGTGTTGAACAACGTGGAAACATATGCGAGCATCGCACAAATCATCCGAAACGGCGGCGCGTGGTATGCAAGCCTGGGAACCGAAAACAGCAAGGGCACCAAAGTCTTCGCCCTTACAGGGTCTGTAAAGAATATCGGGCTTGTGGAAGTTCCGATGGGAACACCGATTAAAAAGATTATTTACGATATCGGCGGCGGGATGGTGGGAAAAAAGCGAAAATTCAAGGCCGTTCAACTTGGTGGCCCTTCCGGAGGCTGCGTGCCGGAACAACACATCGACACACCGGTTGATTTCGAGTCCATCGCGGAGGTGGGCGCCATAATGGGCTCGGGCGGTATGATTGTGATGGATGACCACACCTGCATGGTGGATATGGCGCGGTTTTTCATGGATTTTATCCAGGAAGAGTCATGCGGAAAGTGTACCCCCTGCAGGGAAGGAACGATGCGGATGCTCCAGATTCTGCAGCGTATAACCAAGGGGGAAGGACAGCCCGGAGACATCGAGTTGCTCGAGGAATTGAGCCACGTTGTGAAGGACGGAGCGCTCTGCGGGCTCGGGCAGACAGGGCCTAACCCCGTGCTTTCAACGTTGAAATATTTCCGTGAAGAATATGAAGCGCATATCTATGAGAAGAAGTGTCCGGCCAAAAGATGCGTCGCACTTCTGAAATTCGAAGTCGATCCCGATGCGTGCACAAAGTGCGGGCTTTGCTTCAAGCATTGCCCGGCGGGCGCAGTTGAATGGAAAAAGAAGGAAGTCGCGTGGATTGACAAAGACAAATGCATAAAATGCATGACCTGCATCAGCAACTGCCCCGCAGACGCGATCTTTTAGTTGTGATTCCCGGTGGGTTGTGGTAAATAAATTGTTTCAATTGATGCGCCCGTGGCTCAGTTGGATAGAGTGACGGACTACGAATCCGTAGGTCGCAGGTTCGAATCCTGCCGGGCGCACCAGCAAAATCAAGCACTTAGGGCGCTTCTTCGGAAGAGCCTTTTTGATTGCAGGATAATTTGTCCCCACTCTGTCCCCACTTTTTTGAAAAAAGAACCTCCCTCCAATCAGACGGGCAGTAAAATTCTCACCACCCACACGTAAGAAAATTGAGAGGTAACCATACTCCGAATCAATTGCCTTTCTCCATTTTTGCACCCGAAAGGCATGAAAGCCTGTACTGCGGCAGGCGGCACAAATATGCAACCAAGTTATTTTTCCTGCTGAGCATGCCAGTTTTTCTGTTACCTCCTCCAGGTTTCCTGGTTGATGCATCATCTGAAAGGATTAGACAGGCGGTGCCTGTTGAATCTCCCGATAAGCCAAATAAAACTCCCTGAATTTTCGTAAATTGGTCGGGGACATCCCTTTGATGCCGATGTTTTTCCCGACGCTATTGTCGAGGATCGGGTTATAGCCTTCGCGCAGGAGTTCATCGATTTTGACCTTGAAGGCTTCAATTTCTTTCCTCGGCATCCTTCGCCGCCAGGTCAAGGCATTCTTGAATTAGATTTGCGTTAAAAATCAGGGGGTCGGATAATTCTAAAATTTTAATAATTTTATTAACTTATGTCTCTTCAAGGATAAGATTTTCGTCTTTAATCCTCACTCGTAAACGGTTCAAGAGTAAGTCAATTTTCTTGCGAAGTTCTGCACGTTGACGGTGATCGGTGAGATTTTGAAGCTTCATAGCAGTTCCCTTCCCCCCTGGGAATTCCGGCCAGGGCGCCAGGGTTCACTGCTTTTCAGGAGCTACCTTAGGCCGCGCAACTGGTATTACAGAAACACCCGATAATCGGTATTCAGTGCTGAAGCAAAGACTTTCGCCCGCGCCTTACCGATAGTGCGCTTGCCGTTCTCCATCTCAGAAATATGACGCTGTGGGATCCCTGTTTTTTCCGCCAATTGCCGCTGTGAAAGCCCTTCCCGGTTTCGTGCGCCGGCCAGGCACACGCCAGGCAGTTCTTCAGCCTCAAACGGTACGGCTTGCCTCCAGGGAATAGCGTCCGTCGTGTCTTCAAATCCAAGTTCCCTGAGCTTCTGCACCGCTTCCGCCTGCAAGGCCGCCGGGCCATGGAAACGTAACTCCACGGTTTCAGTAGGGCGCCTTTTCGTGTGTCCCAACATAAACCACCTCGATCAATCGAATTTCGCTGTTTCTTTCTTCCCACACGGCAACATATGTGTGCCGTCCCTTTTTCAAGTGGCAGTGGTGTCTTTCGGCCGCCAGCTTCCCGTAGTTGGGCCAATTGCCGCGCACAGGCCCCATGACCTCGATTTCCTTCACAAGAAAAACCAGATTCTTCAATACAGATTTTGGAAGTCTCGTTTGGGTTTTTTGAACCTGCCTGCTGAACACCACTTGCCAGCTCATAAATGATACCTCTTTTAGGTATTATGTCAAGAACTCATTCGGCATTTATTGTAGCCACTTCGGCCTTTTCGACCGGGGCTTTATCCAGTCGCCGCACTGCCGCCCGTAGTCCATCGGCCGCAATATGGCTATACCTCGATGTCATTTTATAATCGGCATGGCCTAACAGTTCCTTGACAGTGAAAAGGTCCGTTTTCAACCAACCATGACGCGAAAGTATGACGATTATGCCGAATTCGGCATGATGTCTAAGGTCATGAAACCCTGTGTGCCAGGCCCCTGGAACGGATGACTTCGATAAACATGCCGGATGCCATGAAGAATCTCCTTTCTGAAATGGTGGATTACGTAGCATTAATGTGCCGCCAGCAAGCCGGTGTGCGAGCAGAAAATTCTAGAGAATTGGGATTAAATGGCTTGAAGTGACACGATGGCTATTTGAACTTGGAAGCAGCCGACTTTAAAGCGTTGCCGAGCGAGTCCCACGCTCTTTCGATACCCGTCTTGAGGTCCTCCCAGGCTCCATCACCGGCCTGTTACAATTCCACCATCTTGTCCTCAACTTCCTTCCGCCTTGCCCGCAGCTCCTCCAACAAAGCCTTCAATTAAACGATGATGAGGTCTTTTTTCCTTGACGCCTCCTTCAATGCATTGTTAAAGAATTATTTAATGGTTTTGCCTCTAAATCGGATCGATAGACATAAGCGGCTTTTAAGCCCCCGATGACATGTCCCGAAGCTGTGCTGTAGTCCTTGGAGCCGCAACAATCCTTTTCAAAGACGTGAGTTCGATAGGCCCGAAACAGAGTGAACGTGTAGGAGGAAAAAATGATAAAAAAATTGCTGATTTTATTTATTATTTTTGTCTTTTTTCCAGCCTGTGCGAGTCATAAACACCTTAGTCCTGAGGATCGATCATCCATAAAACGTGTAAGCATAAATGAAAAAATTGAAATGCCAAACGATATTTATTACCTGGGCCCGGGAGAGTTTAGTTATATTGGTGGAGCGCTTGATTATTTGTTGGCCCAGGCTATATATAGCGCTGTTGTGGACGTACCAGAAGATCTGAAGGGAAAACCAAAAGAAGCATTTAAACTAATAATGTCTAAAAACAATATATATTTAAATGAGATTTTATTTACATCATTTAAGAAGAAATTAAAAAATTCTAATTTATTTATTATAAAAGAAAAAGAAGACACTAATAATATATTTAAATTAAATATTACTATTTATGGTTTGGCAAATACTCACGGCTTATCTTCTAACTTAAAGCCTATGCTTGGTGTAAAAGCACGACTTTTAAGTGGAACTGGCAAAATAATATGGGAAAAATATGAGCAAGTAACGAATTTAAGCAGAGAAACACCTACCTACACAGCTGAAAATCTAATAAGAAACCCAGAATTGCTTCGTGAAGCCTTTACATCCGCTGCTGATGTTATATCAGAACGATTTGTTAATGATATTAGATAGATGCCCATCCGAAAATCCCGGATGGGCACAGCAAAGCTTCCAGATCGAAAACAAGGATTTTTGTCCGCGCTACGCTTGGACTCCCTATTGCAAAACAATGGGCCCCCGGTTTGTCCAAGATTAAGGTTTATGCGCCTCCGGCGTGAAAACAAGGGATTGAAAGGAGGCGTACTGGAGTACGTCGCCTTTCCGCCGTGCCGACGTCGGCAATACCGCCGTTTTATCCCAACTCTCTCAGGGTTGACGGGGACTTGCCCAGACTTCCGTCGGAGGATTAGGCGAAAGAACTTTTCCGATTGAAAACCACATTAGTCTAGGATTAAAATGAAAAAATATAAATATGTTTTAGCTATTTTTGTTATAGTTTTTATTTTATTTTCTACCCCGGTTATGGCGCAGGAAAAGAATGAAAATTTAGCAAAATCAAAAAAAACAGCATGCCTCCTTATCAAAGAATCTTACGAAGATAAAGACGGCCCCATAGAAATAAAAATGGTTGCTTTTAAAGACCTTGCAGAATCACTTTTATTATACGCAGGACTCGTCGTAGTCGATCCTGAGTCCGAACACTGCGATTATACTCTCCGAATAGCATCCTCTGGAAAAGCTTTGGGCAACTTTTACAGTTCTGTAAGTTTCGGCCAGGGAATGTACTATTACACTGGAGCCTCTGTGAGTGGTACTGCCAAGATAGAGAGCAAGAACGGACCTGCCGACAATATATCTTTCTCGGCAAACATCAGCCCTCCAGAAGAAATCCGCGTGGGTAATCAGCGCACAACGCCCCAACGTGCACCCTTTAAGGAAGCATTCCGCCTTTCCCAATTTACAGAGAAGATGGTTGATATGTTTGGAAATTTTTTTGGGATTGAGTTTCTTATGAATGCTGTAAACAATTTTGAAAGAAGAAATGCTCCTATTCGTCAAAGGGCTAAATCAATCCTGGAAGATATGGGGGATTCAGCCATAGAAGAGATGATTTCACTTCTGAAATGTAAAGATGAAACGCGCCGTCGATCTGCATGGACAACATTAGAAATGCTTACCGGACAGTACTTTGGATCTGATTATGATGCCTGGCTACAGTGGTGGGAAGTAAATAAATCATAATCATGTAAACGAAGCGAAAACTTTAAGACCGAATGGCTTGTCGGACTAACGAATGGAAAAAGCAGGAACGGGTTGGTGTCAGTTGCTCTAACAGGGCCCGGAACCAAGGACGGAAGGAAACAAGAGGAACCAGAAACCCACAACATAAACACGCCCACAACATAATGGGTGTGATTGTGCAATGTTGCGATTTGCCAGGATACAGGAGGAATTATTCACATACCAACCAGCCGTTCATTCCGATAAACGCTCCTTTTGGCGTGATATGCAATATAACGATTTAATTTGATTCGGATGCATTTTTTGTATGCTGCACTCACTACAATGCGACGGTGCATTGCTTCGTTGGCGGGATAACTGACCAAAGGCCTATTGACATATCGGCGCGAAATATGTACAGTAACACTGTACGTAAAATAAAAAGGAGGCCGAAATGGCAATACAGACAACCTATACGAATGCGCGCGCCAGC
This sequence comes from Desulfatiglandaceae bacterium, assembly GCA_046498185.1. GTDB lineage: Bacteria > Desulfobacterota > DSM-4660 > Desulfatiglandales > Desulfatiglandaceae > CAYXDR01. The sequence goes on from JAWOBE010000210.1 coordinate 20,780, forward strand.
TTGGCGTCACTGATCGATGAAGTCATAAATAATCGGGAAGTTGTAATCATTCAACGACGTGGCAGCGAGGATGTTGCCATGATAGCGGCCAATGAACTGTCCGGCATACTTGAGACCGCACACCTGCTTAGATCCCCTGCCAATGCAGATCGGCTGAATTCCGCTCTTGAGCGGGTAAGAAAACAAGAGGGATTTTCCCAGACCATTGATGAGCTTCGTGAGGAGGTTGGCCTTGGCTAGCAGATCAGGGCCTGAAAAGGGCAGGGAAGTTATATTTCAGCCAGAATTTAGAGAGGACTTGCTGTACTGGGTAGAGATTGATCGTAGAACAGCCCTCCGTATTTTCAAGCTGATTGAAGCGGTAATTCGAGATCCGTTTCAGGGGATAGGAAAACCAGAGCCTTTAAAATTTCTCGGTGCCGGGGTCTGGTCTCGCCGCATTACCCAGGAGCATCGATTGGTTTATGTTGCTGGGCATAACAGAATCGATTTCGTGCAGTGCCGTTACCACTACTAATTCCTACTGAAATTGTTTCCGCCAACATATCGGTGCACCTGACCTGTGTTCTGCTGCGCTTCACACCGGCAGGTGATTTCAGCGTTCAATGATTGCTATGGAATACGCCCAGATTCAGACCCTGGTAAAAGTGCAGTTAGTGTAACGTTTTTTCTGTAATTTCGTTTCGACCCTCCTGGTGGAGCAAATAAAACAGGCATCGAACACGTCGCTGGCGCTGATGGCCCGCACCATCTCATTGGAGGTAATCAAGTCATCGGAAGAGCCTGCCTTTGCATGATTCTCCTCGTGGCTTTTGCTTAAGGATTTTTCCATGCCTGCGAAGAGGCCTCTTGGATCAGATCGACATTCCTTTCGGCAATGTTCGCTCTTTATTCGCTTCCGGGATTGCTTGAAGGGCAACAAAAGAAAAATTTTTGGTTTTGATCATAATATGGTTAGGTATTTTTTTCGAAGGAGACCCCGTGAAAATTTTGATATTGAATGGAAGCCCTCGAAAAAAGGGCACGATAGTCAATCTCCTCAAGGCTGTTGCCGAAGGGGCACGAAGTATAGGTAATGACCTGGAATGGGTGGATGTGTATGATCTCCACATGAAGCCGTGCACCGCTTGCATGAAGTGCAGGCCTGATGGTCCATGTCGCCTTTCTCAGGATGATGCCCATGAGGTGGGCCGAAAAATCAAGGAGGCGGGGGGGCTCGTGGTGGGCACCCCAACCCACTGGGGGAACATGAGCACACAACTCAAGTGCCTCTTTGACCGGAACGTGCCTGTGTTTATGGGGGAGAAGTCGAACGGCATGCCCCTTCCGAGACAAAAAGGGAAAAAAGCGGTTATCGTGACCGCTTGCACCACGCCATGGCCATTTGACCGGATTCTTCCGGAGAGCCGGGGAGCGATCAGGGCCGTTCGGGAGGTGCTGGGCTATGGCGGCTACAAAATCATCGGAAAGGTTGTGAAACCGGGCAGCAAAAAGAAGCCTGAAATTTCCGAAAAGGATCTGAACAAGGCCAGGAAGGTGGGAAGCCGCTTCGCCGGGGCATGAAAATGGTGTTGATAAAACCAGGTGAGAAGGGATGGAAGTAAAAAAGACAACGATACTGGACGGAATACCCGCCTGGATCCTTCTCAACGTGGATGATTCCGGACATCGGGTTCTTATTCATGCCCGACGGATTTCAACAAGTTCGCGTCCATCTTAAATCGATCCTTCTGGAACTCCGGTATGCCTTGTCAAAACGCACATCTTCCGAACCTCCTGCAACACCTCTGTCCGTCTCCTTAGCGCACCTCCCCCATGCTCTAATAAAACCGGACAGTTTATGTGCTCTCTAAACGATGGGCCTTTTTTCTTGACTTGTTGACGCGTTTTGGAAAAACTTTTTTTATTATTGTATCATTTTCTCTTGCGCTACTTCCCACTGATCCTCTTTCTTTTCAGTGCTTCTCCAGCTCCGAAGACAACGACTGTTTTCAAGGTTTTGGTTCGCGTAGCCGGGTCAACTCACAGCCTCACATTTCAGATGCCATACAAACCCAGGCAAAGATCCCCTAACTTTTTACTCCCAAGTGAAACCCTTGCATCTTAGTTTTGGTTTATCAAGCCAGCATGACTGATTGGCGTTGAAAAGGTCCAGAAATGAGAATGGAGTTCGTTTTCAAAGGGATGCCTATCATTGCTTCCATGGGTGGTGGAACTATCGGGGACTGAGGTATGGCCTCCGTTCCGGGCTCGATCAATAACAGCACAAGTAGAGGCGAAGGAGGGGTAAATGAATTTTCGAAGAAATGGAAAGGTTTTTGGGTTGGCTTTGGGGATCTTTCTGGTGATGGTCATGATTCCTTGCATGGTTTTGGCCGTCCCCCAGGAGATCCATTACCAGGGGCATCTCACGGATGCGGAAGGAAACCCGGTCAATGACAGTATGGCGATGACCTTCCGGATATGGGATGAGTCAAGCGGGGGGACCCAGCTCTGGGAAGAGAGCCACGAGCCTGTGACGCTGAGGGAAGGGGTTTTCAATGTGGTGCTGGGTTTATCGGTGCCTATCACTTCGGAAATCCTGGACGGCGAGTGCTACCTGGGGATCACGGTGGGAGAAGATGACGAGATGGTCCCCAGACAGCGCTTCACGTCTGCCCCCTTTGCCTTGAGGGCGGCTCATGCGGATGACACCGGCACCCTGGATGGACTGGATTCCACAGATTTCGCCGAGGCGCATCATAGTCATTCCTTCGGGGATATCACAGGCATGGCCACCGATGCTCAGATACCCAACAACATCACCATCGAGTATGCGGCAGCAGCCGGAACGGCCACCACTGCTGATACGGCCACCTCGGCAATCACCGCTGACAATGCAGCCACAGCGGACTATGCTACGTCAGCGGGGTCAGCGGATACGGCCACTACCGCCGGAGATTGCGATACCGTCGATGGTCAGCATGCGTCTGCATTTGCAGGGGCCGCGCACACCCACGACACCCGGTATTACACAGAAACGGAGGTGGATGCCATTGTAGCCGGATTAGAGGCCAGGATTTCGCAGCTGGAAACCCTGCTCCAGAACGTCACCCGAAGCGGAAACGATATCACCTTCAGCGGTGTGAACGTGTGCATTGTGAATGGCACGGGCACGACGGATGGGACTGTCAATGGGCTGGGAAACCTGATCGTAGGCTATAATGAACCGAGAGGATCAGGTGATGACCGGAGCGGGTCCCACAACATAGTGGGTGGAATTAAAAACAACTACTCTTCCTATGGAGGTCTGGTTGTCGGCCTCGCGAATACAATCTCGGGAGCCTGCGCAACTGTTAGCGGTGGCTTCCTAAATACGGCTGAAAATCAATCTGCAAGCGTGAGTGGGGGGATTTTAAATATCGCGAGCGGATCTTCGGCCAGTGTGAGCGGGGGTTACGAAAATACTGCCGACGGC